>JAPKZT010000055.1 GCA_026393655.1 Actinomycetota bacterium
ATCGCACGGGCGTCGAAATGGAAGCCCTGCACGCATGTTCAGTCGCTGCGCTGACGATTTATGACATGTGCAAAAGTGCCGATCGTGAGATGGTTATCGGCGAACTGACCCTGTGGGAGAAATCGGGCGGGCGCCAGGGCTTGTACCGTCGTGAAACCGGTGCCTAGAAACCCTTAAACGGCTATTCAGTAGCGTTTAGTAGCGTTTAATAGCCGTTCGCGATTTCATTGATTCTTTGGATTGAGCGCTCGTTTGGTGTTGTTTCAACTTCGGCCGTTGGCTAATAGAATTATTGAACCCCATGAGCAAACTAATTCTTTTGATTGTTGGCGCAGCTTGGCTCGCAGTTCTTTTGCCGCCTCTGATTCGCGCAAAAATAAATAGCTCGCCATTGACCTCAGTTAACCAGTTTCAGAAAAAAAACAGTTCGCTTCGAAATCTGGGTTCAACAAATTCTCATATGCGTGGGATGTCGAGAGAACTCACGCCAAACCGTCAGAATCGCCCCGGCAATGGATACCCGCAAAGCCGACAGAGCATGCAGAGCCCACGCAGAAGTAGCGGTGCAAACCACTTTTCGAACCTGACTGGTCCGATTTTGCGTCCCCAGGGCACGAAATCACATCAAAACCAAAATGGTGATTACTATGTGCGCCAAATCAAACTCCAACGCCAACGTCAAAATGTGATCGGGCTTGCTTCGTCTACAGCAATTTCGCTGTTTTTGGCTTTGTCTACTGGCGTTATGGCTTTTGTCTGGGCGTTTACACTCTCATTAATCGGGCTGTGTTTTTACTGCTACATATTGGTTGAAAACCGGAAAAGTCGCGAAAATAAAATGTTGGCTGCGCGCTTTCGTCACCGAAATTACTAGCTAATTTAAAGACCTGCGCAAAATCCAGCGCATTAGTTATCGTCGTAAACAAGGTTTTGGGGCTGTAGCTCAGTTGGCAGAGCGGTACGTTCGCAATGTACAGGCCAGGGGTTCAATTCCCCTCAGCTCCACTTAACTTGCCATAATGGCTGAGTACAAAAACGATAAAAACAAGTGAGGATTTTGAAATGGCAATGTCTTGGACCGAAGCGAATCTTGCTGTCACGGCACCTGGTCAGATTTTTGAATTGATTGATGCCGAAGTGTTCGGCACCAAGACACAAGTTTTCAAAAATGCTCCAGCGCACCTGGGTCAAATTTTTGCAGGCTCGCGAAATCATGGCGACAAGACTTTTCTTGTTTACGAAGGCGAAACTTGGTCGTTTGCAAAGACGATGGATCAGATTGATGCGCTTTCAAATCTGCTAGTGAATAGTTATGGCGTCAAGAAAGGTGACCGCGTTGCTGTGGCGATGCGCAACTACCCGGAGTGGGTGATGTCGTTTGCGGCGATCATTTCTGTTGGTGCAATTTCTGTGTCAATGAACTCGTGGTGGGTTGAGGATGAAATGGATTTCGCACTACAAGACTCTGGAGCAAAAGTTTTAATCTGCGATCAGCAACGTTTTGATATCGGTCAAGAGAGTTGCAATAAACTCAGTATAAAAGTCTTGGTTGCTCGTGCCGAAAAACCACTGCCAACCAGTGTTGACACTTGGCAAGAAGCTTTGGCACCGCATCTGGCTGCTGGTCTTAAGTGCCCAGTGGTTGCAATTGCGTCAGATGATGACGCCACGATTCTCTATACCTCTGGCACAACCGGTCGCCCGAAAGGTGCAGTGTCAACGCATCGCGCAATTATTTCTGCACTGATGGCTTTCTCGGCACGAAATTCGGTACTAAATATGTCTGGCACAAAACTAAAAGAAGTAACTGGTCCCGAAGTGCCAACTTCATTTATTTTGATTGTGCCGCTGTTTCATGTCACTGGCTGCGTACCAGTGATGATGAGTTGTTTTATCGCGGGTTTGAAACTTGCGATTATGTACAAGTGGGATGCAGAAAAAGCACTTGAGATGATCGAGCGTGAACAAATCACAAATTTCGTTGGCGTGCCAACTCAGAGTTGGGATCTCGTCAACTCGCCAGCATTCGATAAATACGACACTTCGAGTTTGCGCGCAGTTGGTGGCGGTGGCGCACCATCGCCAACATCCTTGGTTGGCAAAGTCAACGACAAAGTAAAAAACGGCAGCCCGCAATTGGGTTATGGCATGACTGAGACAAATGCATACGGCCCTGGCATCACAGGCTCTGATTATCTATCGCATCCGACCAGCACTGGTCGCGCAGTTTTGCCGATGCTCGTTGAAGTGCGCGACGAAAACCTAAAATCAGTACCGACTGGGCAAGCAGGTGAGATTTGGTTTTTTGGCCCGATGTTGATTCGTGGATACTGGAACCGCCCAGATGCAACAGCCGAAACAATTGTCGATGGCTGGTTGCGATCGGGTGATATTGGCCGTCTTGATGCTGATGGTTTTGTTTATGTCGAAGACCGTGTCAAAGACATGATTCTGCGCGCCGGTGAAAATATTTACGGCGCCGAGGTTGAGAGTGCGATCTACGATCACCCAGCAGTGCACGAAGCAGCAGTTTTTGGTGTGCCACATGAGCGTCTTGGCGAAGAGGTTGGCGTAGCGATTTTGCCGAAAGCCGGCGCGGTTCTTGATCTGCAAAATTTATGGGAGTTTTTAGAAGGCAAAATCTCTGCTCATAAAGTGCCGATACATGTGATTGTGATGAACGAACCGCTGCCACGCAATGCCGCTGGCAAGTTTTTGAAGCGCGAACTTCAACAGCGTTTGTCTAAAGGCGAGTTGAAAGCCGAAACTCGCGTTAAATAGTTACTGTTCTTCGGGCGGTCGAATGTGGCGAAATTGCCAAAGCAATAAAAAGTCGTAAATAATTTTGCAAGCCGCGCAAATTAGTAACGGCCATCCAAAACGAGAATGATCCAGCATCCATCCAGCAGCAATTGGTGGCAGTGCCGAAGCCAAACTTCTTGGAACATTTGTGACGCTGGCAGCTGCCGCTCGTTCGCTGGGCTGAACAACAGCCATTACATAACTAGATCTAACAGGTACATCCATCTGGCTCAATAACCCGCGCAAGATAAACAGAGTGACTGCGAGCCAAACATTTGGTGAAAGTGCAACACAAATTAACAAAACACTTGCTGGAATGTGAGTAAAAACCATTGTGCGAACCAAGCCGATTCGTTTGGCGATACGAACTGAAAGAAGCGATGAGATTGCCGAGAGTGTGCCGGTGACAAAGAAGACGACACCTAGTGCGCTAACCGAAAGATCAAATCGTCTGAAAATCCACAGTGCAAAAATAGACTGCACAGCGAAACCGCCGCCGAAAGAATCAAGACTAAATAGTGCGGCGAGTTTAAAAATTATGCGACGCGAATCGCCGAGAGCCGACTTTGTGCCGGTCGGTTTTGCTTGTGACATACTCGACATACGACGATAAATCGCGAAAACAATTAATCCAGAAAATGCATAAACAAAAAAAGTAATTCGGTAGCCAAAGAGGTCTGAGAGTTGCTGGCGATGCACGAACCACAGCGGTAGCGCAGCACACAGCGCGCCGATTGAGCCGACTAATGCACCACTCAAGTTATAGAGCGCAAACATCGCCGTGCGTTGATCATCAGTTACTGACGCAGAAAGACTTGCTTGCTCAAGTGGCAAGAATGCACTCACGTCACCTGCAGATGGATTCATTGTGCCAATCACGCCGATAAATAGCAGAGCGATGAAACATGATGCAAAACCGAATGCAACACCTGTGGCCGTCATTAATAATGCAGCCATGGCCAATAATCGTGCTGGTGCAATGCGATGTCCGTAGATGCCAACGAGAATCGTTGTTACTGCAGAACCAAAAAGCGATGCAGTTACAACGGCGCCGATCTGCACGCCTGTTAAGCCGAGCACTAGTAGAAAGCCTGGCAAGATCACATAGACCATGCCGTCAACGAATGCGCGCACTGAACGGGTGGCGATTAACTTTCGCCCATCTGCTGTGGCGGTAGTTGGCGTCGCGAG
>JAPKZT010000077.1 GCA_026393655.1 Actinomycetota bacterium
ACGATCTCCGGCGTTCTGATTGGTTCATCATTGGATTAGCAATATCAACAGTGTGTGCCACTCGCGCAGTCGAGAAAACTTTGATCACAGAACTTGTTGCCGGTAGCGCATTTTTCTTGATACTTATGACGATGGTCATCGCCAGAAGTAAATCGATTCTGTTTGCAATTGTTGTTATTTTTGCTGCTTTGGGTTTCGTAAATAGTTCAAGGGCGATTGACGAACTACATCGCGTTGAACTCGGTCGGTATTCTGGATTTGCTCGAGTGATCACCGACCCGCAACGAGTTGGTGCGGCTACTCAAATAGTTCTCGACATTTCAGGCGACAGATTTGTGGTCTATGCCTATGGACGACCGTCATGGCGGTTGAGCAATACAAATGTGGGCGAAACTATATTCGTATCAGGCTGGCGAAACAAACTCTCACCAGTTCAAACCCAACGATTGGTTTCGAAACATATCAAAGGCAATTTTGAAATCGAATCAGTCGGTGAACGTAAATATGTTGCATCACCTATCTATCGCAGTGCTCAGCGGGTGCGAAGACTCATATCGAACGGTGCAAAATCGTTTCCGTTCGATGAGCGTTCACTATTTACAGGACTCGTGATTGGTGATGACTCAAAACAGCCACCACAAATGATCTCGGCTTTTAGAAAATCTGGACTCGCACATCTTGTCGCCGTGTCAGGGCAAAATGTGGCATTTGTGCTGACTGCGCTATCGCCATTGCTGCGTCGGTTACGAAAAACACCGAGGTTAATCGTGACACTCGGAGTGTTGATTTGGTTTGTCGTGATCACTCGGGTTGAACCGAGTGTGATTCGTGCCGCGGTAATGGCAGGGGTGGCAACACTTTCGATTTCAATGGGTCGACCAACGCGAACATTACGAATTCTCGCGATGACCGTGGTCGTTACAATCTTTCTTGATCCATTGCTCGCGTGGTCTGTGGGTTATTTCATGTCGGTCGGCGCAACAACAGGATTATGTTTACTGTCGGGTCGACTTTCGCGTGTGGTTCCTGGTCCGCGCTGGTTGGCATCACTAATTGCAGCAACTATTTCTGCACAAGTCGGTGTGGCGCCAGCAGTTATTTTTGTTTTTGGAGTTCCTGCCGCAATCGGAATTCTCGCCAACATATTGGCTGTTCCGGTGGCTTCATTAGTGATGCTGGTCGGTTTGCCGTTGTCTTTGTTTGCAGGTGCGATCAGCGAGACTGCGTTCGCAGCATTGGGCACGATTGTTATGTGGCCAGTGCTAATTGGTGTGCGATGGGTCTGGTGGGTAGCCGCACTCGGTGAGCACTTGAGCACAACGGGTTTCGTAAATTTCGGTATGTGGGGTGCAGTTTTGGCAATGATCTTGTTGTTGCTACACAGAGATGCGAGAGTAGAGGGGTGACAATTCATTTGATTACGGGTAGCGACCCGAGGCTTGTCTCAGACAAAGTTACCGAAATTACTCGCGGATTAATCAAGTCGATGAACTCACAAGAGAGTCGAAGCACAATCTTAGAAACACATGACGCGGGTGCGCCGTCGTCAGATCTTCGTGAGAACGCGATTCGTCAGGCAGTTGCTTCGGCGGAAACAATGTCACTATTCGGTGAAGAGCGTGTGGTTGTGATCAGAGAAATTTCTGAAGCAACTGTTGGCGAACTTTCGACACTCGTTAAGTATCTTGAGCATCCATCTGATAGTTCACATTTAGTTGTTAGTGCTTCTGGTAAATTGCCCAAATCAATTAGTGATGCGCTCAAACGATCCGGCGCCACAGTTATCGCTACTGAGCCTCCGCAGCGTCGACAAGAACTTGTGACATGGTTTTTAGAAAAGTTCGCAGAATCTGAGTTGAGCGTAGATGCGATTGCGTTGAACGACATCATTGATTGGTTGGGTGAGGACCAAGCACGTTTGCCGGGATTGATTGACACATTGGTGTCTGCTTATGGAACGTCAAAAAAATTAACTAAACAAGATGTGTCAGTATTTCTTGGTGATGCAGGTGGTGTCAAGCCTTGGGATCTAACTGACGCGATAGATGCTGGCGACTCGCCAATTGCACTAGAAATGCTGTCGAGGATGGTACGAAGTGGAGATTTTCATCCGCTACAAGTGATGGCGATTTTGCACACACACTATGTAAAGTTGATGCGGCTAGATGGGCCAGAGATTCATAGTCCGGCAGATGTGCTGACTTTAATTGGCGGTAAAAGCGAATTTCAAGGCAAAAAGTATCTCACGCAGTATCGGCGCATTGGCGGTGCCGGAATATCTCAAGCTGTGCAATTATTGGCACGCGCTGATGTTGATTTGCGAGGCGGCAAAGATCTTGGCGAAGAGTTGACAATGGAGATACTTGTCGCTCGATTGAGTCGCTTGGTTTCTTCAACTAAGTCAAGCCGGACGAGCCGGGCTTTTTCGCCGAAGCGAAACTAAAACTTATTTAGCAGCGGCTGCTGTTGCGTTAAGTTTGCGCATTAAGCGGCTCTTACGACGAGCAGCCTGCTTCGGGTGAATGATGCGCTTTCGGGCTGCAGTGTCAAGACGCTTAACAGCCAGGCGAAGTGCCTCTGCGTTTTCAGGTGTGCCTGCAGTCTCATTTGCGGCCTTGACTCGTGAACGCAATTCACTACGAACAGCCTTGTTGCGGTCGTTAGCTTTGGCGTTGGTAATGATGCGCTTTTTCTGAGATTTGATATTTGCCACGTCGCAAGGCTAACAGCGAGTAAGGGCTTGCCAAACACGAGCCGTGTAGAATTTAAATGCTTCGCGTTCGTCTTATTTCAGACCTGCGTCGTGAAGATCAAAGTCTTAAAAGAAATGGCCTAATGGATTTAGCTTTAATAAGAAACTTCTCGATCATCGCCCATATTGATCACGGCAAATCAACACTTTCTGACCGCCTTTTAGAGATGACCAACGCAGTTGAGGCGAGAGCGATGAGGGCTCAGTATCTCGACACGATGGATCTCGAACGCGAACGTGGGATTACGATCAAAGCCCAAAATGTGCGAGTCGACTGGAAGGGCAACACTCTCCACCTGATTGACACTCCGGGTCACGTTGACTTCGGATACGAAGTTAGCCGTTCGCTAGCTGCATGTGAAGGTGTTGTGTTGGTGGTTGACGCCGCTCAAGGTATCGAAGCGCAGACTTTAGCGAACTGTTATTTAGCGCTAGAAAATAATTTAGAGATTGTTGCCGCCTTAAATAAAATAGATCTTCCGGCTGCAGACCCTGATCGATATGCGATGGAGATTGAAAAAGTTCTTGGCATTCGTGCTGAAGATATTTTGCGAATCTCAGCAAAGACCGGTCACGGAGTACCAGAGTTGTTAGATGCAATCGTCGAAAGAATCCCGGCGCCGAAAGGCGACCCAGAAGCCGCGTTGCAGGCTTTGATTTTTGATAGTCAGTACGACCAATATCGCGGTGTGGTTTCATCGATTCGGGTAATGAACGGCCGTATACGCAGCACTGACAAGTTGCGATTTATGCAAACTAACGCGGTACACGAAGCACTTGAGGTTGGCGTGCGACGACCTGTGCCTTCGCCAGTTGATGAACTTGGGCCAGGTGAAGTTGGATATTTAATCGCAGGAATCAAAGATGTCGGTGAAGCACGAAGTGGCGAAACTGTGACCCACGAAGCACGACAAGCGACTGAGGCTCTTGCTGGTTATAGCGATCCGAAGCCAATGGTCTTTTGTGGACTATTTCCAATTGATGCTGATGATTTTGAAACTCTGCGCGAAAGTTTGCAGAAATTAAAACTCAATGATGCATCAATAAGTTATTTGCCAGAGTCTTCAGGTGCTCTCGGTTTTGGTTTTAGATGCGGCTTTCTCGGTTTGTTGCATATGGAGATTGTCAAAGAACGACTCGAGCGTGAATTTAACTTGGCGTTAATTGCAACCGCGCCGTCGGTGCAATATCAAGTTACAAAAACAGATGGCACGCTAGAAATTGTTGATAACCCTGCAGAGTTGCCGCCGACGGTATATATCAAGTCGATTCAAGAGCCTTATTTTAAAGTGAACATTATTACTCCGAAGGATTACACCGGAACGCTGATGGACCTTTGCCAAACACGTCGCGGTGAACTTGGCAAACTTGAGTATCTTTCGCCAGAGAGAGTTGAGTTGCACTATCTGATTCCGCTTGCTGAAGTCGTAGTTGATTTTTTTGATCAAATGAAGAGCCGTTCGCAGGGCTATGCAAGTCTCGACTATGAGCTCGACGGCTACCGCGAGTCAGATCTAGTAAAGGTTGATCTTTTTCTAAATGCAATTGCTGCAGATGCTTTCAGCACAATCGTGCATCGCGATAAGGCTTATGACTATGGTAAACGGATGTGCGAGAAACTCAGAGAGCTGATTCCGCGACAGATGTTTGATGTGCCGATCCAAGCAGCAATCGGAGGCAAATTTATTGCTCGCGAAACCGTTAAGGCGAAGCGAAAAGATGTTTTAGCTAAATGTTATGGTGGCGATATTTCGCGAAAGCGCAAACTTCTTGAGAAGCAAAAAGAAGGCAAAAAGAAAATGAAGTCTATTGGTCGTGTTGAAATACCTGGCGATGTTTTCATCTCGGCGTTAAAACTCGACGACTGATTTTAAAATAACTATGTCTGATAATCGGAGCGGAATTTTTCGCTCGCTTAAATATTTTAATGCCAAGATTTTCTTTACAAGCCTTTTAGTTTCGAATATCGGTAGTTGGTTGCAACTAACTGCTTCTTCGCTCCTGCTTTATCGCCTAACTGGCAACGCTGCAAATCTCGGCTATAACGTTGCGTTTCAGTTTTTACCGATGTTGTTATTTGGTACTTGGTGCGGTGCTTTGGCTGATCGACATAATCGTCGACGAATTGCGATTATTACGCAGAGCGCTCTTGCGGGTCAGGCTTTTTTATTGGGTGTGCTTGATTTAACGGGATTAATCAACGTGCCGATTGTTTATGCTCTGTCGTTGTTGTTAGGCATTATCGGTGCAATTGATAATCCTGCACGTCGTGGACTAGTTACTGAACTTGTGCCGCCTGTTGATTTGCCTAATGCAATGTCGTTGAATACAGCGGTGATGACAGGCTCGCGAGTTTTTGGTGCGGCGATTGCGACTTTGCTGGTTGGTCCACTGGGAACAGGTTGGCTATTTATCCTTAACGGCGTTTCGTACTCAGCAATGATTTACGGCATATCTGGTCTGCGAAAATCCGAGATGTATCCACCGATGCAAAGACCAGCGGGCGGTTCACCAGTTCGTGATGTTTTTAAATACGTTGCTGGTAATCGTCGTCTGTTGACGATGTTTTCTGTCTATTTGATCGTTAGTACTTTCGCATTTAATTATGGTGTCGCATTACCCAAACTCGCCGACCTTAGATGGGGAGATGCTCGAGCGTTCGGTTGGATAATGGCAGTTACAGGTATCGGTAATCTCACTGGTGCGCTGCTGACTGCGCGACTTAAAATAGTTTCAATGCGTTGGTTCGTTAGCAATATTGCGTTACTTGGTTTATCCGCAATTGGTTTGGCGTTTGCGCCGAATTTACTAGTCGCATTTTTGTGGAGTGTGCCACTTGGGCTAGGCGGTGCGGCGATGATCGCT
>JAPKZT010000255.1 GCA_026393655.1 Actinomycetota bacterium
AGACGAATACTGGAAGAATGCAGGGCGCGCGATTTAGTCGGTCGCGAGCAGCAACTTCGTCGTCGTGTTACATCCCTTTCTAAAACACAAGACACCAATTGCTTTTGCCCATCGTGGCGGTGCCAGCGATGCTCCCGAAAATACAATGCCAGCGTTTCAAAAGGCAATGGATCTCGGATACATATATATAGAGACGGATGTGCATGTCACGCGTGACGGTGTATTGCTTGCGTTTCACGACGATGATCTATCGCGAACGTGTGGTCGACCAGGAAAAATAAGCGAACTCGACTACGCAGAAGTTTCACAGGCACGGGTCAACGGGATTGAACCGATTCCGTTGCTTGAAGATTTGATTGCAACTTGGCCCAATGCACACATCAACATCGACTGTAAATCCGACCAAGCACTACAACCACTTGAGACCAGACTCGCCCACGGAGATCTATTCGACCGAGTGTGTATCGGCTCATTCAGCGATCGGCGCCTGAATCATTTGCGGGAAACATTTGGCGACAAACTATGCACTTCGATGGGTCCGCGTGATGTCACAAAGTTGCGGCTCGGAAGTTGGGTCAAAACAACAAGCAAGTTCCGCAACATTCATGCGGCACAAGTACCAGTAAGTCAGGGTCCATTAACAATCGTGGATCGAAAATTTGTTGACGCGGCTCACCGCGCTGATCTTCAGGTTCATGTCTGGACAATTGATGACCCCATTGAGATGAAGCGTTTACTTGATTTAGGCGTTGACGGAATCATGACAGACCGGCTCGAAATTTTAAAAAAAGTAATGTTAGATAATTCGTGTTGGCATGCCAACTGAGGTACTCTGAAACAATGAGAGTAGACGCAAATTTCTTCTGCACAGTTCCGATGGATGATGCCGGCAAAGTAGCGCCGACAAAACGAAGATACGGCAATGACAGCGTGATTGAGTGCTACAAAAACCTCGTTTCGTGGGCGAAAACTGCCGACCAAGTTGGTATTGACACGATGTGGCTCACAGAGCATCATTTTCAATTCGAAGGTTACGAAGTTTTGCCGAATCTTATAATGTTTGGACAACATTTAACTAGCGTCACAAAAAATCTGCGATTGGGCCAGATGTTCAATGTTGTTCCGCAGTGGCATCCACTTCGTCTGGCCGAAGACTTCGCTTTAGCCGACATTGTTACGGGCGGTCGAATGGAGTTCGGCGTCGGTCGTGGCACAGTGCCTCGCGAAGCCTGGAGTCTCGGCACTGTTGTTGCATCTGGAGACAACGCGATGAGTGCTGAACACGATCGCATCAACCGAGAAGTGTTCGAAGAAAGTCTTGAGATAATCAAACTGGCTTGGTACAACGAGCGGTTCTCGTATCGCGGCAAGCATTTTGTTTTTCCTCCGGATGATATTCCTGACCGCGGAAGTTACGTTGACGATTTAACTTTGATTCCAAAACCGTTGCGCCACATCGATGTTTATCAGCCTGTTACGTCTCCTGAGACAATTGAATATGTACCTCGAGTTGGTCACAAAGCGGTCTACTGGTTGCAAAATGCCGACAGCCAGAAACAAAAGTGGGATCGCTATGCCGAGATTCGCGAACAGGTCGGAACTCCAGTAGCGCCTGGCGAAGACCGAATGCTGGTAATCAATCTGCACTGCGCAAAGACCCGCGAAAAGGCAATGATCAAAGGCAAGCCTGGGCACGATGAGTTTGCAAACTTTTTGTCGCCTTACGGTCGATTTTCTTCTTATCAAAACCCCGATGGCAGCAAGGTCGCGTTCAACCACTGCCCGACTGTGCAAGAGTCGATTGATCAGAAGATTCAAATCGTTGGCTCGTTTGACGATGCTGTCGACACGATTGGCTTTTGGCGCGAACTTCTTGATCTCAAACACATTTGCTTTTTCTTTGATTATCCAGGCGTGAGCCGTGATGAGATGAACGAACAGATGCATTTCATCGCTGACGAGATCTTCCCTCGACTCGGAGAAAAAATAGAACGTCGACCGTTGCCAAATCTTCAACCATTGATTTAGATCTAGCTTCGTGCTAATCAAAAACTGTCGACTCGTAGATCGACCTGATGGGTTCTTTGACGTCACTGTTGATCATGAAGTGATCGCGTCGATAACTGTTGCTGAAAAATCACGCGATGATGCCCCAAGCAAACAAATTATTGATGCGAACGGTGCGTTGTTGACAAGTTCACTAGCCGAGCCCCATGCGCATCTGGATAAAGCTTTTTTATCCGAAAGAATCAACAACCCAACAGGCGATTTGATGGGCGCAATTAATGCAATGGAGTCAGGGCGAGATCTGATCACTGTCGATGACACGATCGCGCGCGCCGAGCGTGCAGTGCGATTAATGGTTTCTAACGGCGTGACTACAATCAGAACTCACGCTGACGTGACCGAATGGAATTCACTTGACTCTATTGATGCGTTGCTTGAAGTTCGAAATCGAACACGCGAAATTGTTGAGATGCAGATCGTTGCGTTACTCGGCTGGCCACTTTCAGGAGATCTCGGTCACGCGAATCTCACACTCGGCAAAAAGGCAATAGAACTCGGTGCTGACATTCTTGGAGGCTGCCCGCATCTTGATGTAGACCCTGTCGGTGCAAATATCGCACTTTTACGACTGGCAACAGAACTTGGTTGTGCACTCGATTTGCACACTGATGAACACACAGACGCACATCGTGTTTCGCTTGAAGATCTTGCCGAGCGTGTCATCTCTACAAAGTTTGCGCATTCGGTTACTGCTAG
>JAPKZT010000224.1 GCA_026393655.1 Actinomycetota bacterium
AAGAACTTGATTGCCAATATGCGAACCAAATAACGACTCAATTGCGGGGATACTCTCATCTTCATTGTAGAAATATTTATTTTCGTCAACTAACTCGCCAACTTTTTGAGCGCTGACATCATGTTTTTTATTAGCAGACTCTTCAGAACTCATGAATTAACTTTTGACGCACGAACTAACTGCATCAACAATGACCGCAAAGGCTGCGTCTGCGTCTATTGTTTCAAGAACTTGTGTGTTGGCTTTTGTTCGAGACTTGACATGACGGTCATCAATTACTGTCATTCCGCGCGTATGACTGCCATCAAGTTCGACCGCAACATGGGTTTCTTTTGAAGTAAATAACTGAGGGTGAGTTAGAGCCAACACCGCGCAAACATCATGCAGTGGTGCACCTTCGAAGTCGTCATGTAGCGATTTATACATCTTGCTAAAAAATTCAAGCAGCCCCGCCAACATTGGGCCGACAATAGCGTGTGCCGCACGCACCATCTCGATTCGCTTTGGATTCGCCATAATCTGATGCGTCAGATGCAAACCACTCATAATAATTTTCGCACCCGAATCAAAAACTGCAGCAGCAGCCTCTGGGTCGCACCAAATATTAAATTCAGCCGTTGCAGTGCGATTGCCGAATCTGCCACCACCCATAATTGATATTCCAGAAATCTTGTCAACTAAATCTGGGGCGGCACGTAGCGCCAATGCAATATTTGTCAATGGCCCCGTCGGCACCAACCACAAGCCAGGGTTTGCGCGAACCGTATCAATAATAAAATAGACAGCGTTAGTGCCGTCCGCAGGGCGCGATGGCTCGGGCAAATTTGCTCCGTCCATTCCGCTTTCGCCGTGAATATATGCGGCGTGAATCGGCTCAGCGACTAGCGGGCGACTGGCACCAGAATGTAACGGCGCATTCGACCCGCACAAGTCGAGAATAATTCGTGCGTTTTTAGTTGTGTGCGACAATGGAGCGTTACCCGCCACGGTTGTCACACCCAAAACTTCTGCGAATTTAGCGGCAACGATCAGCGCAAATGCATCGTCATGTCCAGGATCGCAATCCATTAAAACTTTAATTTTGGCTGTCATAAAAACTAGTCTTTCGCACAATTTTTTTAAAAACGTTATTTGCTACTTCAATGATGACACAATTAGAGCCATGATCAACAAAACTCAAACACTTGTATTATCCGATATTTGGCCAAAACCGCAAGCACGAACACAAACCATTATTCGTAATGCCACATTGGTTATCGGCTTCGCTTTACTTACTGCGATCTGCGCACAAATTCGAATTCCACTTGGGTTCACGCCAGTGCCAATAACTGGTCAAACATTTGCCGTGCTGCTGGCTGGTGCTGCACTCGGCACAAAACTTGGTGCACTCAGTCAAGTTACGTATTGGCTTGCCGGTCTCATCGGCTTGCCGTTTTATTCGAATGCCGCAAGTGGCTGGAGTGTCGGCACGGGCGCAACCATGGGTTACATGATTGGTTTTATCTTGGCCGCCGCAGCCGTAGGCCACCTCGCCGAACTCAAACACGATCGCAAATTCATAACGTCGCTGCCTGCAATGATGCTTGGTTCAGCGATTATCTATATTTGTGGCGCAACTTGGCTTGCTCACTCGCTGAACATTGCGGTTGCAACTGGCGACAAAAATGCGATCTATCTTGGCGTTGCGCCATTTCTAATTGGTGACTTAATAAAGGTTCTGCTAGCAGCAGCCTCTACTTCGACTATCTGGCAGGTTATTAAAAACTAGACAATTGGATGGTGGCAAGCAACGAATTGGCCAG
>JAPKZT010000108.1 GCA_026393655.1 Actinomycetota bacterium
CAAAGTGGCTCGTTGGAATGGGTTGGATTTCGAATAACGGAATTCAAATACTCGAAACTCCAATGGCGGTTCAAATCGCAATTGTTTATAACTATTTAGGCTTCATGATCTTGCCGTTATTTGTTGCACTTGACCGAATCGATGTGCGAATGCGAGAGGCGAGTAAAGATCTTGGTGCGGGTCGCATTGCGACATTCATGGGTGTCACATTGCCACTTGCTGGCCCAGGCATCGTGGCTGGCGTGTTGTTGACGTTTATTCCTATGTGCGGAGATTATGTCACCGCAACGGTTTTGGGTGGCGCAAAAGGAAACATGATAGGCGCAATGATCGCATCGCAATTTAGTGGTGCGCAGAATTGGCCTTTGGGTTCGGCGATGGCAATATTGATGATCGCCGCCGTGCTCTTGGCACTAATAATTGGGTTTGTCGTAACTTGGCTTGCGCCTCGAGTTGCAATGTTGGCGTCTCCAGTTATCCAAATTATACGACGAGCAATATACGAGCGATCAGTTGCCCGCAGACAAATAGTTAAACAAGAGTTTCGTACGAAGTTTGAAGCGTTACCAAAGGTGTTGTCGGCATGGACTGTTTTAGTTTTGATATTTTTATTTATTCCAATTTTGCTTGTGTTCCTTCATTCATTTAACTACGGCGGCTCGTTTACAATCTGGTCAGGGAGAGCAAGCACGAAATGGTGGGGAGAATTGTTTAATGGCGGTGTGATGGTCGCAGTGCTAATTCGATTCGCTGTTGTCGTTATCGCGGCATTGATTTTTGTTCGATTCAATAGACGTCGAGAAAGTTTCTCAAAAAGAGTTTTGTCACTAGTCATGCCTTTGGCGTTTGTTTTCGCTGTAATTCTTAATGGACTGCTCACACAGTGGTATCGCACGATTTTTGACTTCGCAGGTATCGGTGATTCAATTCGAAATTCGTTCATCGCTGCTTTCGGCGCAACAGTTATCGCAGTACTTATCGGAGGTATGTCTGGTGTCGCCTTGGCGCGCCGACCAGGTAGTTGGACAAAGTTTTTTATGGCGACTGTATTTTTGATTTTGGTAACGCCTGAGATCATGGACGCAATTGCGCTTGCTACTTGGTTTCCAAGAATAAAAGCAATACCAATTGTCGGCGTTATTTTTACAAGTGGTTGGGGTCCATTTAATGGTGGCATCAACAAGCTGTGGGTGGGTCAGTCGTTGTATGCAAGTGCCGTCGTTACATTGATTGTTCGCGCCAGACTTTCTGGAATTGACGAATCGCTTGAAGAAGCTGCGGGCGATCTTGGTGCGCCACCGGGCCGTGCTTTTCGTCAAATTACTCTGCCATTGATTGCATCGGCAATGGTTGCTGGTGCTTTGTTGTCGTTTGCACTTTGTCTTGACAACGCCGTTATTTCAACTTTGATCAGTGAAGCCGGGTCAACTACTTTCCCAGTTGCGTTGCTTGGCGCAACAAGGAGCACGATTAAACCGTTCTGGGGAGTGGGTGCTGTGTTGTTATTTGTTGTGACGCTCAGTGCACTTTGGTTCTTGGCTGTAATCTTGCGTCGCGGTGGAGATTCTGCGAGCAAGATCGCCGCTACATTTACTGGTTCTTAGACCGTTAACGAATTGTATTCGTGAATTAAGCAGGTGAAAATATTTCAAATCATTATGAAATACTCGGTGTCAAACCATCTGCAACCATAAAAGAAATTCGTGGCGCGCATCGATCGATGGTGCGCAAACTTCACCCAGATGCAGGTGGGCTAGAGACCGCAGATTTTTCTTTGGCCCTTGCTGCGGTCAGCGAGGCGTGGAGCGTTCTTGGCAACACGACTAGTCGTCGACTGTATGACGAATCGCTAACTGCGAAATCTAGATACCGACAGGCGCCTAATCCAAAAAAGCAAAGTACTGTTGAATTTGCTGATGAATTCGCTGATGAACCCGAATTTGAAATACCACGTGTAGTTGTTAGAGCGAAAGTTCCATGGCGATTTATGTTGTCTCTAGTCGCTGTCGGAGCGCTGTTAATTTTGTTTCTGCACTCAACTGCATCTTCAAATATTCAGCAAGGACCAGATTCACTGATTCAAAGTGGGTCGTGTGTGGCATTTGACTCAACTCAAGCCGTATACGAGGTATCTTGCGATGGCCCGAACGATGGGGTGGTTAGGCAGTTGATTGGTTTTGACAGGACTTGCTCAAGTGACACATTTGGTTATCGCGATCGTCAAGGAATGGGAATCGCATGTCTAGAACCCTGATGCGGTCTATTGTTTAGGCATGTCGCGTCACTGTAAACGTCCCGGCTGTTCAAAAGTCGGGGAGATTATCTATGAAGTTGATCTGCGACGGTTGCTGGTGACGATCGACTTCCCTGATTTAAACGACCTGACACCAATAAACCTTTTATGTCGTCGACACGCTGATTCTCTTACCGTTCCAAAAGGTTGGATAATAATTAATAATCGTGAGGAGGTTCAGCGACTATTTAGTGCACCAGTTACGCAGCAACTCATAAAAAATAGTTCACAAAAAGTTATTAAGAGCCAAAAAGTTTCTGACTTCAATGAATCTAAAAAAGATCAGATGGTTATGGCGAATTTATTTGATTTAGTAATCGACGAGCATGAATTTGAGACGATGAACCGCGAAGGCGCTGACAGTGTTGTTGAGATTGGGGTTGAAATTCGGGTTGAAAGTAGGGCTGAAAGTGCTGTTGATTTAACTGCAGAACTTGCTCAATTAATGGATGCTCATGAGACCGAAGCAATGCCATGGACGCCGCAGTTTGATCGCTCTGGTGACTTGAACGGAAAACTGCGAGCCCGCGGACGATTGCTGGGCCGGGCTTTTGGTCACAGTGATATTGACGGTCGCGATCCGAATCATGATTACAGCCATGATCACGATCAGTCGCACTCAGAGTTCTAATCGATTTGTAGTTAGGCGTTGCGATGGATGTTACGGCGAATGTTGAAGTGCCAGTTTCGGCTGAAAAACTTTTCAACTATGTTTCTGATCTTCAAAATTACGAGTCATGGTTAGAGATGGTGTACAGCGTGAAGTCAAGTGACCAAGACTCGTCTAGTTCGCAAGACTTGAAATTTTGGACAGTCGAACTTCGCGCACGCCTCGGTCCATTTGCGAGGTCGAAGCGTTTGCGAATGGTTCGAACTAGATACGAGGCGCCTTATTCGGTTATTTTTGAACGCGCCGAAAATGACGGGCGGGATCATTCGGCATGGGTGCTTGGCGCAACGGTTTCTCAAACTGTAAGCGGTTCGTTGCTACAAACGAATTTGCATTATTCGGGATCTCTATTTACGGGGGGATTGCTAGAACGTGCGCTAGCCGATCAGATTAAACAGGGTCGAGAGAAACTTATCCAACTACTGAGCGAGAACTAAGCGTTACCGGTTGGCCAGCAGCCAATTGACCGCAGGCTGCAGCGATATCGGTGCCGCGGTTGCGGCGCACTGTTGCGTTAACACCAAGGTCTTCAAGTTGCATCGCAAACTCACGAACATCTTCTGGGGCTGTGCCTTTGGTCAGATAGCCCGGTGTCGGATTTAGTGGAATCAAATTCACGTGAGCGCTGGGTTTTAGGCTCTTGCAAAGTTTGGCGAGTTCGCGAGCGTCGCGTGGTGTGTCATTGACATCCTTGATAAGTGCCCACTCAAAACTTATACGTCGATTCTTTTTGGCTAGATATTTTCGACATGCCTGCATTAAATCTTCGATTGGGTATCGCTTGTTGATCGGCACAAGTTCGTTGCGAAGTTCGTTACGTGCAGCATGCAGTGAGACGGCGAGATTAACGGGCAATGGACGATCGGCGAGCGTATTGATGCCTGGGATAATTCCAACAGTAGAAATTGTTAGATGTCGAGCTGAGATACCTATGGCTTCGTGAATACGAGTAACCGCTTGCCACACTGCTTCTTCGTTGGCTAATGGTTCGCCCATTCCCATGAATACGACATTGGCGAGCCGTTGATCGCGCGCTGCACTTGTTCTCGCTGCGTGAACAACTTGTTCAACAATTTCGCCTGAAGTTAACTGTCGAGTGAAACCTGCTTGGCCCGTTGCGCAAAACCCACATGCCATTGCGCAGCCGGCTTGCGTGCTGACGCAAACTGTTGCTCGGTCGGCGTAATGCATCAGTACCGATTCAATTTTGTGGCCACCATTTGCGAGTTGCCATAAAAATTTGGTCGTATCTCCGCGATCGCTAACACTCGAAGTGACAGGCACGAGACTGCTCGGCAGTGCTTCGTCTAATCGTGTGCGAAGATCTTTAGAGACTGTAGTGATCCCGAGTGGCTCTTGAAATTCGGTATACAGACCTTGCCAAACTTGGTCGAGGCGATATTTCGGTGCGTCACCAAGCAGAGTTGCAATTTCTTCACGACTCGCGTCATAGCGCGACTTGATTAATTTCTCAGTCACTGAATTTCCTCAAAGTCACAATAAATCTTGATATTTTCTCAAGAACGAAGGCGAAATTCGAACTAGAGGGTTTTTCTCAAGTCGTGTTTCGGGCGGATAACAATTATAGAACTTTGTTTGCAGTTCTTCATCAAAATCAGATAGTTCAAGTTTCCCGTCAATCCAGTCGTTCATTTCAATGACTGCGTTGAGAATTTCTTCTGGAGTGTTAGGCACGGGTTCTAACCCGAGGCTGGCTAAGACTTTATCGTCAGCCCATCTTTGGCCACCCGTTGCCATTTCACTGAACGGAGTCAACTTAGACTTTTGTTTGCTCTGAAGTAGTCGAAGTATCCAAATATGTTTAGATCCTTGAGACCTAATATCGTCGTGATACCCGAATTCATAACAGTCCCCGTAGATTACTGAGATATTAGAGCAAGCTGAAAATATCCAGTGACCGGACGCGCCACAAAAAGTAAATTTACAGCCTCTTCCTAGAACAACATCGCCAAGTTCAGATCTGGCTTCCGTGGCATAATCAATTATTAATTTGTGTCGTTCTTTTGGCAACGGCGCGCTGACAACCAATCCCACCCGAACTACACAAATGCCCAAATTTGCCAGATGTGTTGCGACAATCATGTAGTTAGCGATGTCAACATTGCGTGAATCTTCTGCTTGATGTGAAAAATCTTGACCGTAGCCAGATTGAAGTGTTATCGTTTTGTAGTAAGCAGCTTCCCTTAATCCGAGACAAACATATTGAGCATCTTTCGGAATGCCAAGACTCTGGCGGAGTCTGTGTCCAAACTTGAGCTCGTCATCGGTGAGCGTCGTAGCCGGTTTGGCCTGCCAGAGATGTGGCAAGTCTGTTAACTCTGGAGTGAAGCGGTGCTTTAGAAGTACGGATACCATACCAAACGCTGATCTAATTATCTTCGGAAAGTGCGAATCAATAATGATTGAATATCGCCGGTACACAGTGCGTACTGCTTCGTTGGGTGTGGGGGCAGGCATTACGAAAATCATTTTGTATTTTCTGTTGAGTTGATTCGCGTTTCGGAGATGTAGCTCCATTGGACGCATATATTGTGTAATTCGTCCCTTGTTTGATAGACCCACAATATAAATCGGTCTAAAAATATTTATTATTTCTATGCACAGCCAAAATACGAGTGCTAACGGCGCGGCTAGGACGAAGCGAAGAACATACCCGAAGCTACGACCGCGAAAGTATTTCAGCATCAACCGTACCTAACTATTCGCCAGCAATTAGTCACAGGTGCTTTTGTGCGAGGTTTTCATAGTCGAGCATCCGCGTACGTAATACATCCAGGCTTGCAGTCCAAAATGCTTCGTCACTTACGTCGAGATTGAACGCATGGCCGAGTTCTTCGGCTGTATCCATGCCAGCGCGCGAGAGCACAGTGTCGTATCCACTTCTAAAACGTTCAGGGTCAAGGCTGTATTGCGCATAAAGACCGAGGCCGAACAACAAGCCATATGTATATGGCCAGTTATAAAAATGACTTCCGTAATAGTGCGGCTTCAAAACCCACATATGCGGATGAGCGGTCGACTGGTCAATCCCATTTCCATACGCCTGAGCTTGGGCACTTAGCATCATCTCGTTTAGTTCGCTTACGCCAAGTGTGCGGCGTTGACGACGAGCAAAAACTTCAGTCTCAAACAAGAAGCGGCTGTGAATATCGACGACAACTTGGTTGGCACCGCCAAGGTCAGTGTCAAGCAATGCCAGGCGCTCATCGCCAGACAGTCGCGATAAACCTTCTTCAACGACGAGAGTTTCACAGAAGATGCTCGCAGTTTCAGCCAGCGCCATTGGCAACCGTTTTTGCAGTGGTGTGCGGTCCGCCAACTGTGTGTTGTGGTACGCGTGCCCAAGCTCGTGTGCAGTGGTTTGTGCCGAGTCAACACTTCCACTCCAGTTGAGTAATACGAGTGAGCGATCGTCAACAAACGACATACAAAATGCGCCACCGACTTTGCCTTCACGAGGTTCGGCATCTATCCATTTTTCAGCAAGTGACCGATCAACTAGGTCGGCCAAGTTGTCGCTATATGCCGCAAACGCACCACGCACTAGTTGCACACCTTGGTCCCACGAGATTTGACTTGGCGCAACATTAAGTGGTGCGAAAAGATTCCACCATGACAAACCGTTTTTGTCGCCATGTAATTTTGCCTTGACATTCATCCAACGTCGAAAATCAGGCAACGAAGCAGCTACTGCGCTCTGCATCGCATCAAATGTTTTGCGACTAACGCTATTGCTGTAGAGCGAGGCATCAAGCGGTGACGCCCAGTGGCGACGACGATTTACCGAATTTGCTTCGCCTTTGATTGAATTCATCGCTGCTGCGCATGGCATTGCAACAGTTGGCCATGCTCGCATTTCGGCGTCGTATGCGGCTTTGCGAACTGCAACGTCTGAATGAGTTGACATGCCTCGCACGGCAGTGATCGGCAAAGTTTTTGTGCCATCTGGTAGATCGACTGAAACAGTCAACTGAGAAGTTATGTCACCTTGTAAACGAGACCATGCCGAAGAGCCAGTGGTTGAGAGTTCGGCATAGAAACCTTCTTCAACTTCGCTCATCTGATGTTGTGCGCGTGCTTGCAATCTTTGTAATGGGCCGAGATGTTCACGTGCTACTTCGCTGACTTTCGCTAGGTCGTCGGCGCCGAGCGTAGCGACCCAGTCGGCAAGGCGAGCGAGTAGGGGCGAGAGGCGCGAGTCGATGACTTCAAGTTCGCTGAGCAGACCTTGCGCGGTCTCTTCGCGCGTATTTGTGCTGACCGTTGCGTAGACATACGAACCAAGAATTTCCGATTCTTTGATGGTTTCATTCATCGCCTTAATAATTTCGTTCGCGGTTTGGCCGTCAAGCGCAGAAGGCAAGTGTGGCTCGCCCGCACGAATATTGTGCTCTTCAAACTGTGCTTCAAGTCGAGCAACATTGGCGCCCGTGCGCTCCATTGCGTCTGTAAATGATCGCGCCGTGAACGATTGATGAATATCGGCAACCGACCAACGAGGCAAAAGTGTGTCTGTCATGCACTCATTGTATTACTAAAAGCTGTTGGTTAAGAGTTGCCAGTTGTTGGTGAAATCTCTCCAATGAACGCCTGACCTTCGTGGTGCACACTAAAACCAATTTTCGAGTACATCGCAATTGCCGACGCATTCTCTTTGTCGACAAACAGCATGCCAG
>JAPKZT010000161.1 GCA_026393655.1 Actinomycetota bacterium
CTAATTGGTGGCGTTGACTTGGCCGGCAAAATCGTTGAGTCGTCGAACCCAAATTTCAAAGTCGGCGACAATGTAATTGCCCATGGATATGACATTGGTGTTGCACATCACGGCGGGTTTTCGCAATACGCACGAGTGCAATCAGCGTGGCTCGTACCGCTGCCAAAAGGTCTCGACGCACGCACCGCAATGATGATTGGCACTGCGGGTTACACCGCAGCACTTTCAGTTGATGCACTTGAAGAAGCCGGCCTCAAACCAGGCACTGGCCCAGTTCTCGTAACTGGCGCCACTGGTGGCGTTGGTTCAGTCGCCGTCGGCATGCTCGCCTTGCGCGGCTACGAAGTTGTCGCCAGCACGGGCAAGCCAGAAACTGCCGAATGGCTTAAACAAATCGGCGCCAGCGAAATTATTGACCGCGCAGAAACTTCAGCCGAGTCTGCCAAACCACTTGAACGCGAGCGATGGGCTGGTGCGATCGACTGTGTTGGCGGTGCAACACTCGCCTACATTTTGCGTACTTTAAAATATGGATGCAGTGTTGCCGCGAGCGGACTCACCGGTGGCACAAATTTGCCAACATCTGTATTGCCATTTATTTTGCGCGGCGTCAACCTACTCGGCATCGACAGCGTGCAAACGCCGCTTGAGCCGCGTAATGCTATGTGGCAGCGAATCGCCACAGATTTGAAACCTTCATGGCTCGAAACACAGAGCGTCGAGATCATCGGCTTAAATGACTTGAGTGCCCAACTTGACAAGATCCTTGCCGGAAACATGCGCGGGCGCGTACTGGTTAATCCGCACGTTTAGATTTATCTCGTCTACCTGAACTGCGTTATTATTTAGCCAATCGCACAAAGGACAACACGCATGAGCGCAGGCATTAATCCAGAACAACTTCAAAAAGCCAAAACCGACAAAGGCTTCATCGCCGCCCTAGACCAAAGTGGCGGCAGTACGCCGAAGGCACTCAAACTTTACGGCGTCGAAGAATCAGAATATAAGAACGACGCTGAGATGTTTGATCTTGTTCACGCAATGCGATCAAGAATTATAAAAAGCCCGGCGTTCACTGGCTCGCGAATTCTTGGTGCCATTTTGTTTGAAATGACTATGAACCGCACAATTGACGGCAAAGGCACCGCAGAATATTTGTGGCAAGAAAAATCGATTCTGCCATTCTTAAAAATCGACAGTGGTTTAGCTGACGAGGCTGATGGCGCACAGATTATGAAGCCGATACCAGAACTCAGCATGCGACTTGAGAGTGCCAAATCGCACGGAGTTTTTGGCACAAAGATGCGCTCAGTGATCAAACTCGCCAATAAAACTGGCATTACAGATGTCGTCAAACAACAATTTGAAATCGGTAAAGAAATCGTTGCTGTTGGTCTTGTGCCAATTATTGAGCCAGAAGTTGACATCAATAGCCCTGAGAAAAGCGCCGCTGAAGTTTTGTTGAAAGCCGAAATTATCGGTCAACTGAACTCGCTAAGTGCCGACCAAAATGTGATGCTTAAACTCACACTGCCAAACGAAACTGGTTTTTATGCAGAGCTCGTCAAACATCCGCGAGTCGTGCGCGTGGTCGCACTCTCAGGCGGATACAGCCGAGAGGAAGCAAATAAACAACTCGCGCAAAATCACGGAGTTATCGCGAGTTTTTCGCGCGCACGAACCGAAGGCCTTTCAGCGCAACAGTCTTAGACTCAATTCAACGGCGCGCTAGA
>JAPKZT010000342.1 GCA_026393655.1 Actinomycetota bacterium
AAATAGATTTTGATCACCCGCGAAATAAATCGATAGATAACGAAAAAATTTCAAATGTCGATAATCACGCTTTCAAGTTGGGTTGATGCCAAAGCGGCACTGCGCAATCGAGACCTGCGTCAGGGTCTATACGACGAAGGCGTCGCGCTGATGCACGGCGTGATCGTAAATTTGCATGGCGCAGAACATAACGCCCGTCGTCGACTCGAAAATCGTTTATTTCGACGCGACACGTTTGCTTTTTGGGAGAAAGACCTAATCCCCCACAACATCTACGAAAGCATCCAGCCACACATTGTTGGCGGCCAAGTAGATCTTTTGCAACTCGCTCGCTTGACGATGATGCGTATCTCAGCCGGGATCGCTGGCATTGATCTTGGCACTGACCCAGACAGGTTTTCTTTGTTGGCAGACATCATGGCTTCGCTTGCTCGCGCTTCAAGTGTCAACCACTTCATCGGTGACAAACAGTCTGTAATTGAGCAAGGCAACGCCGCACTTGAACTATTTGCAAAAGAATTTTTTGAGCCGGCACGAAAAAATCGGCTCGCGCTTATTGAACAAGTGTCGCAACAAACAAAGTCTGCGGATGATCTACCGAAAGATGTTTTGACCACATTGCTGGTCAACCATGACAATCTCGAAATTTCTGACGAATCTTTATTGCATGAAATCGCTTACTTTCCGTGGGTCGGTTCACATTCAACATCCGGGGCATTCGTCAACCTGATGGACCATATTTTTGAGTGGATCAGGCACAATCCAAACGATCGTGAAAAATTGGTTAACGATATTTCGTTGTTGCAACGATTTGGCTTTGAGTCTCTTCGACTTAATCCTGCGAGCCCAGAGTCAAGTCGTGTGGCCGTTGCCGACACAACTCTTGAATCTGGTGTTTTGATTTCGCAAGATACTCGTGTGACGATCGATATGCGAGCAGCAAATCGCGATGTAAAAGTTTTTGGAAGTGACTCAGACCAGTTCAACCCGTTTCGAGAAATTCCAGAAGGCATCGCCGCATGGGGACTAAGTTTCGGTTCTGGGTTTCACGCTTGCATCGGTCAAGAACTCGTAAGTGGTCTCGAAAGCCAACCTGCCGATTCTGAAATTTCGCTTACCGGGGCGATCGCCACGATGGCTCAAATCGTTTTGAGTCATGGCGCAATCGTTGACCCGCAAAACCCACCTCGACGTGACGAACAATCTGCGCGTAAGAACTGGCTCTCGTATCCGGTTATTTTCCGCTCACCAACAACTCTCTAAAACCAGATAGCCGCTACTCCAAACTGATTGCTGATCCGTTCTCGTCGTAGATCGTGATCGCTTCGCCCGGGCAATTTCGAGCCAAACGAATTAACACTGCAAGTTGCTCTTGAGTCGTTTCGCTAACAGGCTCTGCTAGTTCGTCTTGATCAAATTTGAAAATTTTTGGTGCATCACTCACACATTTCGCAGAGCTAATACACAAGTCTTTCTTAACTTCAACGCGATAGTTCATACGATCAGATTACTGCTACAAAGTTATGGCTTCTACTTCAAAGTCGGTGGCGCGTCAAGCCCACATCGCACTGCGCTTAATTAATTGTTGATGAGTTAAATGTGAAACCGACACAAGATCATGACCCAACGCGTTATAAACAACACGACCTAAATTATTTTCGTTAACCCATAAAGTCGGCTGAGTTGAATTGCCATCGTTTGATTGCAAAATCACTTGTGAC
>JAPKZT010000189.1 GCA_026393655.1 Actinomycetota bacterium
CATCACTTCTTTTGGGCGGACGAAATCGAAACTTGGCGGGGCACCTGAGCACGCACTTAAAACAGCATTTGCCGATGTACGAGATTTGTGATGACCTTGAAACAATTCCAGTTGATTTGCGTGGATTGCATGACGACAATCCTGTGAATCTGCCGCGGTTAGGCGGTGTGCAGATCGAGTTGCCACCACGCGTTCGTGGGGTGGGCAGATTCTGGAAAGACTGGGTTGGCGATGGTTTAACGCCTCATACAGAGTCGCTGATTACAGCGCTTGTTTCTAGTTCAATTGCCTGGCAGAATCAAAAATAATTACGGGGCCAGACGCTTAATACTCCACGACGAATCGTGATCTTTGCGAGTGTATAAAAAGCGATCATGCAATCGACTTGGTCGTCCTTGCCAAAACTCAATTGCTGTTGGCACGATGCACCAGCCACCCCAAGTATCTGGTCGCGTGACTGGTTTATCATTAAATTTTTCGCGGACTTCAATAAGCCGCGCTTCAATGAAATCGCGATCTGGGATCACCTGCGATTGCGGCGATGCCCAAGCACCAATTTGAGATTCGCGTGGTCGAGACGCAAAGTAGTCATCACTTTGTTGTTCTGACACTCGTTGCACGGTGCCACGAATTCGAACTTGTCGATGTAAATCAAGCCAGGCGAAAACTGCGCTAGCCACTGGATTTGTGATTAGTTGCAAACTTTTCGCGCTGTCATAATTCGTGTAGAACACAAAACCATTTTTGTCAACAACACGTACCAGCACGACGCGCGAATCTGGCGCAAAATTCTTATCAATTGTCGACACAGTCATTGCATTGGGTTCGGCGACCCCAGCACTCGCCGCCCCTTCGTACCAAATATTCCATTGCGCAATTGGGTCAACATCTAAATCGGTGCGTTCTAAACCCGCGGTTTCGTATTGCACGCGCCGATCGCGCAGACTCATGATTTGGCTTGTGATCTATTTGAAATTACTTTGGCTCCACGCATATATGGTTGCAAAACTTCTGGTATCGCCACTGAACCATCAGCCTGTCGAAAGTTTTCAAGAATCGCCGCCCAAACGCGGGGCACTGCCAGTGCCGAAGCATTTAGTGTGTGTGCGATTTCGCTGCCTTTTGCGCCGGCATGCTTGCAACGAATTTCTGCACGCCGCGCCTGATAATCGCTGAACCAACTGATTGAACTGACTTCAAGCCATTGATCGCAACCGGGTGCATAAACCTCAATATCAAAACTGCGGTGATGCGATTGACCAAGATCGCCGGTACAAATCTCAAGCACTCGATATGGCAAACCAAGAGCGGCAATTGTTGACTCAACACGAGTCGTGAGTTCAATCAGCATTTCTGGTGCTTGCTGCGCCGTGGTCAATGCCAAGATTTCTACTTTGTCGAACTCATGTGTGCGTAACATTCCGCGCGTGTCACGACCAGCAGAACCGGCCTCGCGTCGAAAGCACGAAGTATGTGCCATGTAGCGAAGCGGCAAATCTTCGGCGTTCAGCGTCTCAGATGCATGCAAACTAGTCAAAGGCACCTCAGCAGTAGGAATGCACCATAAGTCATCACGCTCAATTGCAAATGCATCGTCGGCAAACTTTGGCAGCTGACCCGTTGCAATGAGTGTGCTCGTTAAAACCAAACTTGGTGGACGTATCTCTTCGAATGCATCAGCATTGCGGTCGAGTGCAAGTTGGCACAGTGCGCGGGCCATCGTTGCGCCAAGGCCACGTTGCATCGTGAACATCGATCCGCTTATTTTTGTGGCGCGCTCGTTATCAAGAATGCCCAGAGCCACACCAGTCTCCCAATGCGGTACACGCTGATGGTCAGCGAACTGCGCGGGCATTTGCAATGGTCCTTTAATAACTTTGTTGTCTTTATCGCCATTACCATCACTCACTTCTGGGTGAGGAAGATTTGGAATCATTAACAAAACTTCGCGAAGCGCAAGGCTTACTTCGTCGTATTCACTTGCCAATTTTTTTTCTGTTTCGCCAAGTGCACGACTCTGTGTCATTAACGCTTCGGCGCCAGACTCATCTTTGTTTCGACGCATTGTTGCAACATCTTTTGATAGTCCATTGACTTGTGCTCGAAGTGCATCCCGCTCATTTGTGATATCACGCAACCGAGAGTCAAGGTGTTGAGCCTGCTCAAGATCGTGAATTAATGCCGGTTTAGCGCGCCGCGCCATCGCCGCTTTAACAAACTCTGGGTCTGAACGAAGTAGTCGGACATCAATCACAGAATGATATTAGCCCCTATAGGTCGGCGAAGTCCTGTGAATTGCGTACTGTGATGGTGATGAATATTTCAAGTCAGTCGCACAAAGTCGCAATCAGCGTGCGCGATCTTGTCGTTGACTACAAACAGTTGCGCGCAGTCAACAACATTTCGTTTGATGCAAAGGCTGGCGAAGTGACCGTCGTAATTGGCCCCAA
>JAPKZT010000141.1 GCA_026393655.1 Actinomycetota bacterium
AATCAAGTTCAAGCGTTTTAGTTTGCCAATTTCAGTATCTATTGTCATGTGCACTCCGACCTTTGTAGTTTTTGCAATTTGCGACTAAAAACTACTACAAGCGGTTAACTTGTTTTCGCTACTTGTCGCAATAATTCTGAACTTGGTTTAATGGTGCGATCTGCGTTAATAATCCCAAACTGCAGGTCGTATCCGTGAAGCCACTCGTAGTTATCCACGGCTGTCCAATGAAAGAATCCATGAATATCTATGCCTTGAGCAATCGCCTTGTGCACGATGTCTAGTCCAGCAGATAAATACGTCGAACGCTCGTTGTCATCACTAGTGCCAACGCCATATTCGGCCACAATTAAAGGCGTATTTGGCAGTTCTTGATGCAGCCTTTTCAGCACGAGCGCAAGCCCATCAGGCCAGATCGCATAGCCAAGTGGCGAAATTTTTTCGGTCTCCGGGTACGCGACAAGTTGACCGTTACGAACCCCGTGCGCCGAATAATACGAGAACCCAAACATGTCAAAACAGCCCGCCAGGTCAGGTCGCAAAACCGGTTCACGGGTTCCGATTTGCAAGATTCCATCACGAAATAGTTTGATCCCGGCATTCCAATTCACATCGTAAAAACGCTCCGCAAATTTATGTGTCGCAAGTTCATCGTCAAGCAACGCAAGAGTTGACAAACCAAAAATTGATACGACCGGTTTGCCGGTTTGTTTTAATCTCACCGCGGCTTCAGCAGTAGCGAGTTGAATTTGTTGGCTAACGGTGAGCCACTCTTCAACATTGTTGTGGCCAGGCGGCCAACCGCGTGCCAAGTATCCAGCGGTTGCGTAGTAATTAGTTTCATTTACGGGTTGCCAACCCGCAACAAGATCACCAAAAGTTTCCGCAATGAAGTCAACATGCGCCAGCCAAAAATTTTTACGATTTTCTTCAACTAAAAACCCGCCAAGATTCGCAAACCAATTTGGCAAAGTGAAATGATGCAAGCACACCCAAATGTTTATTTTTAATTCACGCGCTGTTGTGAGAATATTTCGGTAATGGTCGATTGCGTTTTGATCTCGCACACCTTGTTGTGGTTCAATGCGTGCCCACTCAATCGAAAGACGGTGATGGGTTAATCCCAAACTTGCAAGAATTTTAAAATCTTGCGCGTATTGAGTTGCGAATCCGTTGCCGTTCTCAGACTTAGGTGCATGGCCCGCTCGCTCCCACGCGTACCAATCAGATTTCGGTGCAGCACCTTCGCACTGCGTCGAAGAAGCACCCGTGCCCCACATAAAACCCTTTGGCCACAAGCGTTTTGAGGCTGAATTCGAGGTCACAGCGTTACCCTAGTTGACGCTTTAGCACGGATTTTTTGCTGATTTTTCGGGCATAATTCATGTCAAGTTTGTGGCAGTTTTTAACCTAGTTTGCGAAGAAGTTTGATTCAGTCTTCAAAGGCAATATCTGAGATTATTCAAGTATTTATTGCTCTTGAGGTTGATTATCTAGATACGACACCATTAGTATTGCTCCCCGCACCTTAAACAGGTGTGCCACCAATTCGCGGTGGGGCATTACCGATGGGCCTTGGCTCAACGAGTGCCCAAAGTGAATGCTCCTTGAAAACGGAAGAGAAGATTGAACGCCAGTGCGGTCAATAGAAAACGGCCCGCCCTTAGTTGGGTTGGGTCGCTATTCATTGTCCGTCAATTCCGATCAATTGTAAAGCGAGCTTGCTCGCTGAAGGTTGATCAAATAATTATTAATACCGGCAATATTTGACACGGTTTAAATATTGTCGGCAGGAAACGACGACAACAAAACAGATTTTTTTCCATCTGGTCG
>JAPKZT010000031.1 GCA_026393655.1 Actinomycetota bacterium
ACTGCAGCAGGTGCTTCAAGTCGTGGTAACCAGTCGCGTGAGTCAAAGTTGCCGATTGCGCTACCAGCCTCAAGAATATGTCGCCAATCGTGGCTGGCAATCTGTTGAACCGCCCAATCTGCGAGTCCTTCTGATTTGCGCTGCAAATAAAGTTGATCAGTAATCCACGTGCGGGCTTGCGGTGTAGTCAAGCGAGAAAGCGCGGCAAGGCCAGTTAATCCAAAGAAGCTGAGTTTTTCTTCACGCTTTTCTGCAAAGTGGCTCGCGGTGCTGCATAACACGATTCCGCGCACGCGCAGTTCATGGCGGCCCCACAAAAGTTGTGCAACAGCACCGCCCATCGAATACCCAACAGGAATAAATGTTGAGATGCCAAGAACATCAGCAACTGCAGCGGCATCATCGGCACAATCCTCAAGTTTAAAAGTTGACTTTGTACGAATTCCACGACCATGGCCTCGCATGTCCATTGCTACAACTCGAAAATGTTCAGAAAGCGCATCAAAACATGTGAACCAATTCAAATCTGTAGTTGCAGTCCAGCCGTGCAAAAGCAAAAGAGTTGGCGCACCCGCTGGTCCAGATTTTTCGCGAATAAATATTCGCCCACGACCAGGAAGTTCAATCTCGAATCCAGGTGGCAAGCCAGCCAAAGGTGCTACCGACTCGCGGATCACTGTTGTTGAATCCCAATTATTTTGACTTTCAAATTTCCGTTTGGGGCAGCGTAAGTCACAATGTCATCTTTTTTCGCACCGAGTAAAGCCGCGCCAAGTGGAGAAGTTGGGCTCATCACTTCGGCACTCTCACACTGTTCTTCAATATGGCCAATCAAATAACTTTCAGCCATTGATGGGTCATCGCCGTCATAGAGCACTGTCACGATCGTGCCGAATCCAACTGAGCCATCAGCAGGCGGTTCAACAATTTCAACATTTTCAAGAATCGACTCAAGTTGGCGAATTCGGCCTTCCATATGGCCGTGTTCATCTTTAGCAGCATGGTAGTCACCGTTTTCTTTGAGGTCACCGTGCTCGCGCGCGCGGGCGATTTTCTCAGCGGCCGAAATTCTGCCTCGTGTCGTGAGGTCAGCGTGCTCTTCACGCAGGCGTTCGTAAAGGTTTCGAGAGACTTTGTGAATCATTACCCATAAAAGGCTATCTAATGCGTGTGGCTAAATATAAGTAGTTAATTTCAAGAGATATCAGTCAGTAATTGCGCCCTACGATTAAGGGATGAATTCACACAAGTCAGACGAAAAATCACAAAATTCAATGACTGACCATCGTGTCGCAATTATTGGCGGCGACGGAATTGGCCCAGAAGTGATTTCGGAGGCTCTCAAAGTTGTGGCTGCGTCTGGTGTGAAACTTTCGACGACGAATTTTGATTTAGGCGGTGCGCGATATCTTCGTGATGGCGAAATACTTTCTGACGCAACTCTTGCTCAGCTACGTGAGTTCGATGCAATTTTGCTGGGTGCGGTCGGTACGCCAGCAGTGCCCCCAGGCGTAATCGAACGTGGGCTATTACTTAAAATGCGTTTTGAGTTAGATCTATATATAAATCTTCGTCCATTTTCCGGTGTCGGTCCTGGTCAAACAAAGCCGCACGACTTTATTGTGATTCGCGAAAACACAGAAGGTCCGTACGTAGGTGAAGGCGGTGTGTTGCGTCGCGGAACTCTAGATGAAGTTGCCACGCAAGGAAGTGTCAACACGGCTAAAGGCGTTGAGCGTTGCGTGCGCTTCGCGTTCGAACTTGCGATGACTCGCAAGCGCAAGCATGTCACGCTAGTTCATAAAACAAATGTGCTTACATTTGCCGGTGATTTATGGCAACGGACATTTGATCGGGTTGCACAAGAATTTTCAGAAGTAGTAACTGGTTACAACCACATTGATGCAGC
>JAPKZT010000095.1 GCA_026393655.1 Actinomycetota bacterium
ATCCAGGCGCAGCAAGCAGCCCAATTCTCAGAAGTTTCACCCGATCAAACTTTAACGAGTGATCTGTCTGTCTAATAACAAATCCTGATAGGGCTCCTAGTGTTAAGCAAATCGCCATCATGATGTTAATGTCGGCTCTCACATTTCGTGTTAACGACAAAGCCAAGATGAATCCAACTACAGCAGTCACGTGATGACTTCGTTTCGTTGACATGAACAAATTCATCGCACAAATGGCTGCTGAGAAAACTCCCACTATCGCCCAACTACTCGGACTTGTGGATGGAACTATGAACAAACCAACTGGCACCATGCCGACAAATAACGCAAGAAGTACAGCCCATTTACGTTCTCCAGATGAATGAATGGCAAAACTAATCAACGCAAAAAAAATTGCAATCTGAACAAATCGCATCTTCAAAATAGATCCATTGACGTTGGGCGAGACAAAAAACCCGTTTATTTTATAAAAGTATTTGGCTATGTTGGTGGTATTAAATCGCTTAGATGATTCAAGTTTTGTAACAGCCTCGGCGTCTAAGCCGCGAATACAGCTGGCGCTGATTTTGCTATCGCCGGCGTAACAAAATATTGTTCTTGGTCCCCCATTTCGTTGCAGTTGAAGCGGGATCTTCGCCTCATAAATTGATGCGCTTTTTTCACAAAACTGGATGCGATATCCGTGCGAACACCAGATGGACGAAAGATGATATTCGTCATCCGGTCCAGAGCCTGGCGGACTTGATAAGGCCCACGAACCCAACGTGATCAATGCTCCAAATGCAACTAAGCATCCCAAAATTATCGACTTTAGTTTTTTGGTTTGAAACTTAGAGTGCGACGATATCACCCAATAAGTATATGGATTCTCCATCAGCTGCTAGTTATCTGATGCTGCCAGCAACGCTAAGATCTTGGGCGATCCGAGATGAAAAATCAAGACGTTCGACAACCTGACTTGATAACTAATCAATCAAACGAGCCAACTGTTTTTGCAATATCACTAAATATTGTGATGCTGCTGACAAGTGCGGTTTTTATTGCGCTCTTGATTTCGGGTGTACCTCTAAAAATTGCCACTATTGCGCTTTTAATTGTTGTACTGCAGATATTTGCGGGTGGATCGTTTCTAGCGATGTTCGTTTACAAATCTCATCTCACATGGAAAGAGTTCTGCGGAGTTGGACTTGCTATTGGAAGTCTTCTCACATTTGGCTTTGATCAAGTATTTCGAAATACTACTATTTCTAGTTTTGCTTGGATACTCCCAATCTTGTTTTTTCCATTGTCAATCTGGAAGTCTCGGCTAAAAATAGACGTTACGATTGCGCGGAATTACTTAATCACCACTGAGTTTTTCGTGATATGGGCAACGGCGCTCTTAATTCTTTCACCAGAATGGTTTTGGCCGCTTCCACTGGCGCTTTTGTTGATCGCAATTGTTATTTGGCGTGAGATACCAAAGTGGCGGAAACCATCAGCGATAATCGCTACTTGCCTAATTCCTATTTCGATTTTTTCAATACTCATACGACCGATTGGTTGGTGGATTGAAGACACCGATGTCGCTTTATACGAAGCGATCTCTCGAACACTTGGTCATTGGGGTTTTCGAGACAATATAAATGGCGCCGGTACTTCAACTAATTATCATTGGTTTGCCTACGCCTGGTCCGGGTTGATAGACAGAATTAGCGGATCCCCAGAGTGGGTTTCAAACACGCGAACAATCCCACTGTTGATCGCAGTCGGAACCGTTTTAATAATTTGGGCGATCCTTGAACGGTTATCACATAGTCGGATGATTATTATTCTTTCGCTTTTTGCGATCGGCGGATTCGACACTGTTCAAACTTGGGGCAGAGGGTTCAAGCTCGGAATCATTGCAAGTCCAAGCCAGATGTATGGACTATTTATATTGTTAGCGTTTTTGTTTGTATTTATTTTAGGGCTTAAGAATTACTCAAAAAACTCAATCCCACTTTTCTTTCTTCTTTCGTTTGGTGTAGTTGGTTCAAAAGTTGCTCACGGAGGAGTTCTAGCCGGAGCAATCGGATTTTTTTGGCTTGCGAATTTATTCGAATCTAGAAAACTGAATTGGCGTCACACGTGGCTGACTATCACAACGATCGCTGGCTTAGCTTTAGGGTTTTACTTGATTATCAACGGTGGTGGTGGAAGTTCGCGTGGAATGCTTTTTGACCAATTTGGATTTGTAGATGGAATATCTGGTGATTTTCGCCCATATGGACTCGCGATTCATTGGGTCGCAGGTCTAATCTTTTTATTCGGATTCTTAGGTCTTCAGCTTGTTGGATTAGTCGCATACTCTACTTTTGCCACTACTAGTCAGCAGAAGCGGATTCTTAGGTCTTCAGCTTGTTGGATTAGTCGCATACTCTACTTTTGCCACTACTAGTCAGCAGAAGCAGGTAAGTTTTTTTGCAATCGGCGTTGCGATCGCCGGATTACTCTCGGCAATTTTTCTTTCTGGCGAGTTCGCAGTTGAACTATTTTTCACCCATGCCGCTTCAAGTGTTTTAGTTGTGCTGATAATTCCGATTGTCCTGAAACGAATTACCAGTGATGATTTCAAATATCCGCGATCAGTCTTGAGTATCGCCATTTTGGTCGGACTCGGCTCAGCAATTTTCGCTAACTTGTTGCCAAATCTTAATTCAGGTTCGCCTACTGCGATTGCGCTGCGAACTGTCCCATCACTCGTTGGTCTACTTCCCTTGCTTAGCGCACTTGCGTGCGCTCTTTATTTGAAAAAAGATAAATTTAGAACCCAAACAGAAGTTTCGTTCTTTAAAAAATTTATGGCGTTGGCTCTAGTTGGTCTGCTCGCAATGTCTATAGGTTTTTATTCAACTAACTATGCAAAAAACATCCAAGAAGAATACCCTCAATCAACTAGGGACTTTGCATCGCGTATCGGACTAGATAGACCAGATTTACAAAATGCTTCAAACTGGATCTCGACAAATACCAAGCCATCGGCAATTTTTGCGACAAATGACTTCTGTGGTCAGGTCTCCGAATCTTGTAACAAAGATACCGATTGGGATGCGCTCCTTGACTTCAGCATGAAATGTACTCAATTCGCAGTTTTGCGAACTGATAAATGCAATGCCGGTGGATACGCATTACTGACTGCACTAGTGCACAGAAGATTTCTGGCGGGCAATTACTATGTCGGCATCAGCGATGGATCTGCAATTAAGCCATGGGTTGTTAAGAGAGTTTTAGATTCAGTTAACTTCGCAAAGTTACCAAGCAATAAGACACTTACCGCATTGAAAGACTCAAATGTCGGTTGGTATTTACTTAGACGAGAACTTACATCAGACAAAAACTGGGAGAAGTTCGGCACTATTCGCTACTCAAATTCGTCATATCTAGTTATTGAATTGAGTTGAGAGAATTTGTCGCTCTGCTAATTTGTTGTTGTGGCTTGGCGATCCGAATCAATCAGTAGGCTCTTTTCGGTTAAATTTCGGTGGGTACCGAGAGTTGCTTTTCCATATTTCTCAGTCGCGCTGGTTGTAAGCACACTTCTGATTCTTTCAGATGTAAGTTTCCTGACAAGTCTTAGAACAAGCCTCGTAATTGTCTCAATTTCAACGACAGGTTTAACTGCGTGGCTGTTGGTGATGCGCGAAGATCGAAAAATGAACAAGCCTCGTAATTGTCTCAATTTCAACGACAGGTTTAACTGCGTGGCTGTTGGTGATGCGCGAAGATCGAAAAATTTTGTTTCCAGAAGCTATCGGCATGGGGTTAGCAGTTGGTTTTATTTTATGTGCCGGGTTTCAAATGTTGCTACGCCGATATGGGTTTAATATTTTGGGCGGATTAATCCCCATAATTATCGCTCATTTCTCATTGTTGTTTAAAAAAGTCCGTAAACTAATTAACTATCAAAGGTTAAGTTTTTCGGTCAGCGAAACCACCGCCGTGTTATTCACAATATTTTTTGGACTTTACTTAAATGCTCCTCTAATTTTGATTCCGGCAACAATTTTTGCATATGTTGCTTTTGAACGCAAAGTATCAACGCATAACAAATTCGATCAAT
>JAPKZT010000272.1 GCA_026393655.1 Actinomycetota bacterium
GACTTTGCGACCAACCGTGACCAACCGGATCAACACCGCTTTCGTAAGTCAACATCTTTTCTTTGTTCGGACGATTCGGACGAAGCAACGATGAGATCCAAAGAAGCAAACCGGCGATTGCAACCGCAGCCCCACCGAACCAAACAACGTTCAAAAACGACCGAATGAAGATTGACATACCCTGTAAAACTAGTCTGCAAAATGCTTGTTGCTTTAACTCACTACCACTTTGATCGCTTGTGAAAGAGCGATATTAAGGTTCAACGAGCTAATTAACTCGCTACCTCACGAGCAGAACTTTCAATGAACCAGTCAACTAATCGCGCCGCCGCAGGTGCACTGCTTTGAACTTCAAAAATCGTCTGGTCAATTAGCTCGTTAACAGTTATGCCTAGTTTGGCTAGTTCTGCTTCACCAGATTCGCTGGCCCAACGCCGCACGATCGCCTCAGTCACTTCAGGATGAAACTGCGTCGCAAATGAACGGCCTTTGCGGATTGCCTGTGGACCAGCCGGACTTGTGGCAAGAACTTCTACATCTGTTGTTGGTGTGAACGTGTCATAGTGCCACTGCAACCAGGTGCCGCCGATTACTTCATTCGGGGCTTTCGCATCAACTTGATGCCATCCGACTTCGTGTTGTGTTGCGCGTTGAACGGTACCGCCAAATGCCTTGGCCATTATTTGAGCGCCGTAGCAAATACCAAATATTGGGATCCCGCGACGGTCGGCTTCGAGAATTAGCTCGCACTCGGCACGAACATTTTTTTCAATATCCGTCCAATATGCCGACCACCAACTTCCTAATATAACTAGCAAGTCTGCGCCATCTAATGATGGCCACTGATCGGGATGCTCGCGCTCGCAATGATCAAAAACGCTGCCGTGATCTTTGAACCGCTCCCCAACGAAACCTTGCTCGGCAAATCTCTGACCAATGCAGCCTGGATCGGCATCATTGGCGTTGGCAACCAGCAGCGACCGCATCATTAAATCTTTTTCAACTACCTAGTTGATCGTTGTTCGTTTTAAATGGTTCGACCCAAAGTTCAACATTTACCAAGTTAATTGATTCGCCAAATACGAGAGTGCCTATTGGAAGTTTCGGTTGATAGAGGTTGATTAATTTTTCAGCAGACTCATCATCGCGAAGACGACGCACAAAAAAAGCTAGATCACCAGATCCAGTATCAAAGTCTGGGGTATAGACGACAACTGGATATACCGCGGACTTTCCAGACTCGGCGTTGGTTGCAACTATTAAAGCCTTAGCACCTCCGACATAAATATCATCCCAACGACTGAATAAATCACCTTGGTGAGAGAAATACATTTGTTCGTCTGTGCCTACCTTTGTCAGCGTGCTGAAACTCGACAGATCACTCATGAACATATTAAATACGCCGTTAACTGTGTAATCCATGCCCGCCATCCCCGCAGTCAGCGAGATTTTGATTTCTGAAGCACCAGAATTTTTTTGCTGACCGTCAAAAAGTTTTTTAATGTCACTCACTCGCCAATAGCCAACTGGGGTTTGAGTATGGCTAGTTGGATTGTCAAAGTTTTTTTCAGCCCAAAAAATAAAACTGCTAGTTATCGCTACTAACGAAATCACGCCTGCAACCCAAACCCGTTTCATGCTGCTACTCGATCATTATTAGTCATCAGCAGCACGATAAAAAGTGCGACACCAAAAGCGACCGAACCGATCATCCAAATAGACAGTGGTGATGGTCCATGCGTCCACCACCATTGCGCACCATTATTTAAATTCCATCCAGAGACGTTTGTTCCTGTGACATACCTTCTGATTGATTGGTGTAGAGATAATGATTGTCCTAATGAAATAGTCAGAAATATTGTTACCAACGACGATTTTGAGAATTTAAGGTTTGTCAATCTGCGACGAGTGACAGCGCTTGCGCTAAATGTGGCCAGTGAAACCAAGTAAATCGCCATGACGTAACGACTCCCAGTCCCAATCGCACCTAATGAAAACCAGTATGGTAAAAAAAATAATAAACTCAGACCGAATCCTGAACTAATTTTCACTTTCAGCGGAACAAATCTTGCCGTAATCACAATAAAAGTTACGAATC
>JAPKZT010000309.1 GCA_026393655.1 Actinomycetota bacterium
AAAGTCGGCGACCGTGTGCCCGCTTCATACATTGAAATCGCTGCTTGGCTGGTCTTCGCTCTTTGCGCAAGTTCGGCCTGTGAGATATTCGCATCGCGTCGTGCCCGGCTAATGAGACTTCTCGAAAACAGTTCTTTCGGCACTTTATTATTATATCGGATTAGATATACAGCATTTTCAATCATGCCCGCAATGAGTGCAATTTTTGCCGCCGTGGATGCAAGTTTCGTGACGATTTCGCCATATAGCGACTGAATCGCCAAGTGGATTGCCCAGCTAATGGTTTAGCTAGAGGCGGCGAAGGTATTCGGCGGCGGCGTCTGGGCCGAGTTCGGCGAGTTGCTTTGTTTTAAATTCTTCGCGCATTTTTGATTTCGGATGAATGTAACCGGCGCCAATTACAACTTCATCTTTGCCACACATCACATATCTAGAAATTCGCTGACCGTGCGGCGACAACGACTTCCATTGGTCGTAAGGCATCGAACGAACAACTGCCTCACTGCGAAACCACGGCGCGAAATATTCAATATTCGGCATCGCTCGAACATCGCGCGACAAATTAGGTGTTCCACCGTGCCAACAACGCAAGTCGCGAATAATTGCTGACCCTGCGGGTGCTGGACACAGCGTGCTGAGTTTCATCCACTGTGGTTCGTTGTACAAACTCGGGATTGGCTCTCGAGAATTTTGCGTGCCAGGAATCTGTCGTATTGGTCCGTTCTCGGGAGTTAAATCAATCATCGGAAAATTAATTGTCACTGCGGGTACCGGCATCTCGCGCATAGTTATTCGGCCACTCGGATCATGCGGCTCTGCCCAAGTGTTATCTGAATGCAAACCTTGATATTCGATAGAACCAGGCATCGCAATGTCGCCTCCCCCACCAATCACGATGTAATTTGGCGAACCAAAAATTGCTGTGATAATCGGCGTAGTCGTCGGCATATCAATTAACTCAACCCATTCGTTGACATGCAACATGTGACGTGAAGCCGAACTGCTGCCGAACGAATAACGATGCGGCAATCCACCTGCACCACCGCCCACTGAACAATCTGGATCAACTGCCAACATCTCATCAATCGCACGGTCGGCAGCGATTCGCATTCGTGCAAGTTGCTCAGGTCGAATTGCATCGGCGACAACAACAAAACCGTCACGATGAAATAATTCAGCAGCACGTTCAACTTCTGTATGCGAAACAACTTCAAGTCCGCGTATTCCATTTGTAAGTTTCAATTTCTCGCGAAGTTGCGCGACATTTGGATCGTCGTGCGTGCGCGTCCAGCCCGCGCAAGAAGGGTCTCCGGCAACTAAATTTCTATGCTCTGGGGTTGTCTCAATTTCATTTTCTGGAGTATCTAGACCCAACGGATTATCGTTGTACTTTAAGTTTTCTGCGGATGCTCGATTGGCATGACCATTCGGAGGTACAGATGAATGCCAACCCTGTCGACCGACTTTGATCGACTGTTTAGTTGCGGCATCCCACTTGTCGTCAACTTTGTAATCACTATTCACTTAGGCGATAGTAGACGAAATTAAATTTTCTACCAATTTAAAATTAAAGTGCGAGAATTGCTCGCGCGACGAGATCTGTGCCAAAAGCTGTGAGGATCGCCAAATAACTCAAACCAGTTGCCGCCATTACTGCTGAGTAACTTCGCTCTTTCAATGCTGCGCGAGTGAACCACGCAAGCACACCAGTTAGTGCGGCACACCCAACCCAG
>JAPKZT010000324.1 GCA_026393655.1 Actinomycetota bacterium
AAAGCAAAGTTAACAACCGTATTGCGACTTGCGAAGCACGGAATCCTGTCTTTTTCAGATGTTCCACTGAGGTTTATAACCTGGTTCGGAATCGGCTGCTCAGGAATCGCACTCGGAACGATGGTGATCTTCGCAATTCTCAAATTTATTATTGGTACACCGTTTGCTGGTTTTGCGACAATCGTAACTATTATTTTGTTTTTCTTCGGTTTGCTTTCTTTTATGATTGGCATACTCGCCGAATATGTGGCGATGATTCACTCTGAAGTTAAGAACCGACCGAATTTCATTATTGCCGAAGTGATTAATAAAAAATATTAATTTATGGGTACCTTCTACTAATCTTGGGGAATCGCTGATATTAAACACTTACTAATTACTGGCGCATCTGGTTTCGTCGGTCGTAGCATCGTTGATTTTCTTTCTACAATTTCGCCAAATCAAAGACCCGAATTAATTACTCTTGTGTCGCGAAGTGAAATTGAAGATTTGGCTGATGTAGTTGCGATGAATCTTAAAATCAAACATGTTAAGGCTGATCTCTTAGATCAATGGAAGTTTGATAATTCAGTAACCCATGTGTTGCAACTCGCTGCAGACGGGTCAGAAAATGCTTACAGCCAAAAAGCGTCGGACGATTTCGTTATATTCACACGACGACTTATTGAATGGTGCGAGACGCTCTCACACAAGCCTGTTGTCGTACACGCGAGTTCGGGTGCGTGTTTCGGATATTTTCCGTTAAATTCCGATGTCAGGACCAATAACGGCATTAGTAGTACCAGTAACGAAGCATGGTCCAAGGCAAATTTTGTTGAAGGTCGATTAAAAGCCGAGCGACTATTGCAGCAGGCTCATGATCTGAATAAATTTGATCTACGAGTAGCGAGACTATATTCGTTTATTGGTGAACACATTCGCGAAAAGATTCACTACGCGGTCCCATCGTTTATTTCAATGGCAAAGTCTTCTGGAGTCATCCGCCTCGCAGGTGATCCGATGACCGTTCGAAGTTATTTATCGGCGCATGATATGGCAAACTGGCTCGTAGCCGCGTTGCAAGCGGATACGAAGTTGCCAATGCTTTCAATTGGCAGTTCTGCGGCAGTGACGATGATTGAACTTGCCGAACTTGTTGCTAAACAATTTTCGGCAAAAGTCATTGTGAATGATCAACATAAAATTGGTGATGTTTATATCGCAGATAACGAACTAACTAAGGACTTGCTTAAACTTGATGAGACAATTTCGTGGCAAGAAGCCCTATTAGACTTGATTGAAGTTTAGTTACGCAAGTTTTACGCGATCGCACGAGGTTAAATGGCTGATTCAAGCACTATGAATGGCGCAGATGTAGTTGCTGCGCTACTTGTCGAACGGGGCGTAGAAATAATTTTTTGTATCACTGGCGCCGGAAACTTAGCTCTTGTTGATGCAATCGGCAGGAATACAAAAATTAAGTTTGTGTTTTCGCACCATGAACAAGCAGCAGTAATGGAAGCGCAAGGCTATTCACGAGTCTCTGGCAAAGTAGGAGTCGCACTTGTAACTACTGGTGGCGGCACTGTCAATTCGTTGTCTGGTATCTTGAGCGCCTACCTTGACTCGATACCCGTACTAATTTTGTCTGGTAATGAAAGTTCGTTTCACTGTGAAAATATGCAAGATTTCCGGGCCTATGGCGTGCAAGGTTTCGACTCTAAGACAGTGGCTGAACCAATAACAAAATCTGCCTCTCGTATCTTGTCTTCAACTGAGATCACTGCAAAATTTAATCAAGCATGGGAGTCTGCATCAACAGACCGAATGGGCCCAGTGCTTGTTGACTTTCCGATGGATTTACAACGCAAAATTACATCGCAGTCTGAACAAATCTTAATTTCAGTGCCTGAAAAAAAGAGTTCAGATAAAAGTCAGCCAGTGTCAAATATTAAGTTGACCACAGAATGCTCCAAGCGATTAAGCAAAGCCAATCGACCCTTGCTTTATTTCGGCAATGGAGTTCGTGGCGAGAGTGCTTTAGCCAAGGCTCGCGAACTGGTTGAAAAATACCAGATTCCGTTTTGTCTCTCTTGGTCAGCCTTAGATTTATTTGAAGATGCGCATCCATTGAATATGGGCCGAATCGGCATCTACGGCGATAGAGCTTCAAATATTATTTTGCAGAAAAGTGATTTCATCCTTTGTGTTGGTACAAGATTGGCGATTCCTCAAATTGGATACGACAGAGATGATTGTGCAAGAATGGCCGACCGCTGGAT
>JAPKZT010000167.1 GCA_026393655.1 Actinomycetota bacterium
AACCTGCGTTGTGATGGATGGTCTTTGTCCGCACGGTAAAGCACACCTGGCCGAAGGTTTCGTTGACGGTGCGACAATTGAATGCCCTAAACATAACGGTCGATTGCATATTCTGACGGGCGAACCGGCTGCATCGCCGATTCGAGTTGCAACAACTATTTATGAAACTCGCGTGATCGATTCGAAAATAGAATTTCGATTAACTAATTGACCTCTGGTTTTGTTTCGCGACCAGTTTCAAGTTTGTAACCGGGTCGACCGGCATTAGCCCACTCGCCGACGAACTTGTAAAACTCATCGCCAAATGGGTCAACGTCTACAAGGGGCATATTGCCGCGGCGAATTGTCCAATCAAATGGCGCAAGTTCCTCAGCGCGAGCCAAGTGATTTCGTGAACCAATGTCATCCCCCGGCTCTCCCCGCTCACGCAACGCGATCGCAATACGCCTGTGCAAGCGAGCATCTTGTAACTCTCTAGTTGGCGGTAACTGAAAATCACGGACCTGCTCATCGTTTAAATCTCGCACATTGTTACGAACCCACGACCGCAACAAATTATGGTGCACCTCAGAGTCAACATGAGAAAACGATCGGAAAAGATCGCTACCTGGTGTTCCGTCAGCAGGACGAACCATTTTGCCATCTTCGTCTATCCAGATTGCAGCCGGTACGTTAACGAATCCGTATAAGTCAGCAACGACGTGGTACTTATCTATGAGGACCGGAAACGTCAACTCTTCTTTTGTTGCCCATTCGACAACTGCTTTTTCGTCGGCATCTAATGCGACGGCGATTATCTGAAAACCAGAATCTTGCAATTCGTTAGAGAGTTGCTGCCAGACCGGCAGCTCGTAGCGGCAGCCTCACCACGACGACCATGCCAGAAGCAGCCGTTTCCGTCTGTTGAAATCACTGAAGGACACTTGTCTGCCGTAAATATCTGGCAATGTAAAGTCAGGCGCTTCAAGACTGCGCATCACCGCAACACGATTCGCCGCACTCTCGCCCAATGCGGCGACGCCGAATTTCGTGTCAAAAACGACATTCTGATTTGTCAAACGAGCGAACTCAACTAGATCTATAGATGGTCCGTCAGTAAGAACTTCATATTTGAGAACAGGAATGCATGTTGCGTCTTTACATAAGCCTTCAGGCTTTAAGACCCAACCAGTCACACCCTCAAGATCACTTACCAAGATTGAGAATTCACCAAATTTTCTATCAATGGCCACCGCCGATGCACCACCGTCAGGTCTGATAATCAAAGAAAAATTCTCCACGCGTAAATCATAACTCTATGAGATATCTGCAAGCCTAATCCAAGAATAAGCGTCTCATTCATCGGCCCTATAAGTTAAAATCGTCGCTATGTCGATGTTTCCTCACTCAAAGAAACTTTCAAAATTTACGAATATTGGATCAATAATTACCATCACGATTATTGGTTCAACTCCATGGATGCTTTTTAGCCAACGACCTATTTTGGCGCTGTTTACTCCTGCAGCACTGTTCGCTGCGTTTATCTACTCTGATCGATACCAAAGCAAAAAGTCTCGTGTCCGCATATTTTTGCCTTTGGCGCTACTCATTTCGATTCAAATTCTTCTAATTCATTTCGGTGTTATCCCAGAGGCTTCACCAAACCATCGGACACTTTTTCGCGTATTACTAATTTCAATAGTCCCCTTGATGTTTCTAATCAGCCAGAAGCCAAAAGTTCGAAACGTGATCACTATAAATGTTCTTCTGTTACTGATGGGGTTAGTAGTTGTAGAAGGCACCTTGACTGTCTTATCACCGAAAAAAAGTGAACAAAACAAATGGTCCGATTTGGCATCTCAATTCAGTGAAGCACCGATACCCGAAACAAATCCGCGTGTCTCAATGGATGGGCAACATCGACTGACAACTGATCAACCCAAATTGTTCACGCAACGAATATTTTTTTACGGTGGATCAACAACATTTAATCGCGAAGTATCAGATGGTGACACATATCCATCGCTGACTCAAAAACTTCTCAACCAAGAAACGCGAACAGCAAGAGTTGAGAACCGCGGAACTATCGGAGCATCAGCAGTTGACTTGCTCCGCTTTCTAGAGGCCGACGAATCCGAATTGGTCGCCTCATCTAACGGAAACAAAATTCAAGGGTTACGCAAAGGCGATATTGTCGTTTTCTATATCGGCGTGAATGAAGCCAAAAATGCAATCGTTTACCGAGACCCGATTACTCGGCTTTCACTACAATTTTCAAATTTCGAAACTGTGTCAAACTGGGTATTCAAACACACAAATGTTGGTTACTCACTAAACAATTTACTCGCAATAGGTAAAGCCTCAATTGACGAGAATAATCTTGCTGAAACGAAACTATCTCTTGAGAC
>JAPKZT010000138.1 GCA_026393655.1 Actinomycetota bacterium
GCAGCCCCAACGGGATTCGAACCCGTGCCGCCACCTTGAGAGGGTGGTGTCCTAGTCCACTAGACGATGGGGCCCAGTAGAGCTTTAAAGGATATCTAAATAAAAAAGCAGTGCGCCAAAGCACTGCAAAGCAGAACAATGCGAAGCATTGTGGCGCTCTAGCAAAGCAGCACGAATCATAACAATGCGCAGCATTGTGAAGTTGGGGAGCAAGGAATCGAACCCTGAATAACAGAACCAGAATCTGCTGTGTTGCCAGTTACACCACTCCCCAGAGTGATGGTTTTTAGGATATCGCAATTATTTAATTAATTAGTCCACGAATCAACACGTCGAAAACCGACAATGCGCCCAACTGCAACACCAACTGCTTCTTGCAAATTGTGCTTAAACGCATCGCCACCCCGAATGACACTCGACCGAGTGGGTGATGAACTTGCATCAAGCCCAACTTCTTGAGCGATCAACTTCGCACGCAACTGATGAAACGGATCGCTAACAATCACCACCCTTACAATTTTTTGCTCGATCGCAACTTGCGACACTGCCAACAACGACGCATAGGTTGTCTTGCCTGTGTTTTCTTCAAAAATTGAGTCGCTGGCAACACCTTTTGACTCAAAGAACTTGCGGGCGGCTGCAGCCTCAGTGAATCTGTCGCCAACTTGCTTGCCACCGGTGACCACAATGTACGATGCCAAATTGAGTTTCCAGAGTATGAGCGCGTGGTCGAGTCGAGCTTGCAATTGCGGCGATGGTCGGCCGTCGTATTGTGCGGCGCCAAGCACGACTATCGCGTCAACTGGTTGCCGATCGTCGCTTCGACCCATGTCCCATACTTGGAACAGCGAAACCAAAAAATAAATCAAACCGACTGCAATAGATACGCCGAACGACTGAATAACTCGTCGCAATTTCATTGCGTCAAACTCACTTAAACTTTTTTGGCAAGTGCAGCATCAATCCGCTTTAGTGTCGCCTCACGACCCAGCATCGCAATGGGTTCAAACAATGGCGGACCAACACTGCGCCCAGTTACAGCCACTCGCAATGGCGCTTGTAGTTTGCCTAACTTCAGCGAATGCTTCTCGCCGACTGCTTCAACTACTGCCTTGAGTGAATCAGGGGTGAACTCGCAAGCAGTGAAACCATCACGAATTTCGATCAGCGTCGTAACTGCCCACTCTGGCGTAAATGCCTTGGCGAATGCAGCGTCATCAAGTGTTGGCAAGTCACAAAATAAAAAGTCGACCATGCTCGGTACTTCTTGAAGCAACTGAACTCGAGTTTGCACGAGTGGCGCGATCTCAGCAAAAACTTTTAGGTCATATTCACTTGCTTGCCACGGAGCCTTCTCGCTCGTCAGCCAAGGCTGGCACGCATTAATAAACTCTTCAAGCGACATTGCGCGAATGTAGTCGGCATTAAACGACTGCAATTTAACAATGTCAAAGAACGCCGGTGAGTGATTGACGCTGGCTAACTTAAACTCGTCAACTATTTTTTGAAACGGGACAATTTCGGTGTCTCCCGATGGCGCCCAACCGAGTGTCATTAAATAATTTTTCATTGCATCGGCGAGCACGCCTTCTTCTCGATATTGCTCGACGGCAACTTTGTCGCGACGCTTCGAAAGTTTTTTTCGCTGCTCATTAACAAGCACCGGCACATGTGCCCAACTTGGCGGCTCAGAACCAAGCGCCTGCCAAATCATCTGCTGTTTTGGCGTGTTTGGCAAATGTTCTTCGGCGCGCACAACATGGGTGATGCGCTGAGTTATGTCATCTACAACATTTGCAAGCAAGAAAACCGGTGACCCATTACTACGTAACAGAACAAAGTCTTCGATTGTGGCATTATCAAACTCGACACTGCCCCGCACTTGGTCTTGAACGATCGTCGAACCGGACGGCACGCGAAATCGCAAAACTCGACCAGGACCAGGCCCCAAACCGCGATCACGCGAATATCCGTCGTAACCTTGCCTTTCGTTTTGCCCGCCCGATTCTTTGGCACGTTTCTGAATATCCTCAGTCGTTAGATCGCAGTAGTACGCCCTTCCTTGCGCAAAAAGTTTTTCGGCTGCTTCAACATGCGACGCAGCATTCGCTGATTGAAAATATGGACCTTCAAAGTGCGAATCATTGCCGTCTATGCCGAGCCACGCAAGCGCATCAACAATGCCTTGCGTCCACTGCGGATTATTTCGCGAGTCATCGGTATCTTCAATCCGTAAAACAAAAATGCCGCTGGTTTGTTTCGCAAGTATCCAGTTATACAGAGCGGTTCGCGCACCACCAACATGAAAGTACCCCGTTGGTGACGGCGCAAATCGGTAGCGCGGAGTCTGTGCCATCTGTCTTAAGGCTATCTCGGAGTGTGTTGTTGGCAGAGACAGAACTATCGTTGAGGTCATGGCAAACAAAACTCTTGAACACGAAGGTCATCCAGATCACAGAGCGCTTGCTGGCGGTTCGGCGCGTGCAGGAGTGTTTGGTTTTAGTGATGGCTTAGTTTCAAATGTCTCGTTGATTATTGGCTTCGCTGCTGGAGGTGTTGGCTCAAGTGTTGTGCGACTCGCGGGCATTGCCGCTGCAGTTGCAGGTGCGGCGAGCATGGCTGCTGGCGAATGGGTTTCAATCAGCGCACAAAATGAACTTGTTGAGCGCGAGATGGCGCTCGAGTTGCGTGAACTAAAAATGCATCCAGAAGCAGAAACTTCTGAACTCGCCGCAATGTATCGCCAACATGGGATGTCACGCGAACAAGCCTCGGCGTCGGCAAAAGAAGTTATGCGCGATCCTGAGCGAGCCGTGATCGTGCACGCTCGCGAAGAGTTTGGGCTTGACGCTGGAAACTTGCCGA
>JAPKZT010000316.1 GCA_026393655.1 Actinomycetota bacterium
CATCAAGAAATCTGGCTCAAAAAAGAAACCTTCGAAAAAACAGACTGGCACCAAGGCGCAGACGGCTTTAAAGAAAAAGCTTGAGCTCAAAAAGAAACTTGAGTTGAAGAAGAAGCTCGACTTGAAGAAAAAGCTTGATCTTAAGAAAAAGCTTGATCTCAAAAAGAAGCTCGAACTCAAGAAAAAGCTTGATCTCAAAAAGAAGCTAGATCTAAAAAAGAATCTTGAAAAGAAGGCCCGCGAGGCTGCGGTCAAAGCACTCAAGCGTCAACGCGAATTAGAGAAGCGTGCGGCGCTGGCTGCGAAGGCTCTGTTGTTGAAAGAAAAGAAAAAAGAAGCGATTCGTGTCGCTAAAGAGCGAGCAAAACTAAAAGCCGATCAGATCGCCGAGCGCCTGGCATTGCGCGCTGCCAAAGAGAAAGAAAAGCTGGCGATTAAGGCTGCCCGCGAAGCCGAAAAGGCCGCAAAGATTGCCGCTCGTGAGGCTGAACGCCTTGCCGAAATTGAAGCTCATCGAAAACCAGTCGCTCCGCCGAAGCCGCCAATTATTAAAGGCGCCATGCAGGATGGGATAACGCCAACGAAGGAGTTTAATTTTGAATTTCTGTTGTCGCAGCGCGAGATGCTTCATTCAGAGCGTAGAAATCTTCTTGGTCAAGCCGATCGTCTTGAGAGCGAAGCCAACGCGATTGTTGAAAACTCAGAAATGGGTGATGTGCAATTTGATGACGAAGGCGGAGAGGGAGACACAATGGTTGTTGAGCGCGAGCGTGATTTGACACTCTCGGCGTCAGCCCGTCAAACAGTCGAAGAGATTGATGATGCTCTAAAACGAATTGAAACAGGCGACTATGGATACTCTGGTCGCTCTGGGTTGCCGATTCCGCGTGAGCGCTTAAAAGCGTTGCCTTGGACAACAGAGCTTGTTCAAGAGCGTGCGGGTGGCATTGGTTCTTATTAGAACTAATTCAGCTTACGAAAATAACTTATGACCGATGCGCCACTACGAAGTAGCGCATCAAAGTTGCTTGCCTATGTGTTGATCGCAGGAGTGATTGTTTTTGATCAACTATCCAAGCATTGGTCGCTGAATGCTCTTAACGCGGGCAAGACGATAAAAATATTCTGGACTCTTCAATTGAATCTAGTTTTTAACTCTGGCATGGCTTTTTCTCAAGGACAAGGAGTAGGAAGAGTCATCGGTGTGTTAGCAATCGGAGTTGTAATCGGGTTATTGAGTTCGTTGCGTAAGCCAATGTCACTGATGACGATCATCGGTACTGGGCTTTTGATTGGTGGAGCCTGCGGAAATATTTTGGATCGAATGTTTCGTGGAAACGGGTGGATGAGTGGCGCTGTAGTTGATTTCATCGACCTACAGTGGTTTCCTGTTTTTAATGTTGCCGATTCTGCTGTAACGATTGGAGCAGGATTTTTGATATTAGGTGCATTCATTGCAAGGTCGAGATCATGATTGACGAAACTAAAAAGCGCATCATTGACGAGACAATCGTTTCGTCATTGGTGGGTCAACGCATAGATCGAGTGATTTCGCTCGTTGCGGATATTCCGCGAGCTGCAGCCGCGCAGATCATAGATGCAGGTGCAGTGCTGTTAGATGATGTGATTGTCAAAGCCGGCAAGATAAAAGTTACCGAAGGTCAGCACTTAGTTATTGATTTGACTTTGCTTCCTGAAAAGCAGTTGCCCGCCGCCGAGCCAAATATAAAAGTTGATGTGGTTTATGCAGACGACGACCTGATCGTAATTAATAAGCAGGCAGGCATCGTTGTTCATCCTGGGGCTGGCAATCCGACTGGAACATTAGTTAATGCAGTGCTCGCGTTGTATCCAGAGATTGCAACTGTCGGTGATGTATTTAGACCCGGTGTTGTGCATCGCCTTGATGCTGGTACGACAGGACTCATGGTCATGGCTCGCACAGCTCGCGCATACGATTCGCTAGTAGACGCGCTTTCGCGGCGAGTCGTTGTGCGCAGATATTTGGCACTCGTTTGGGGAGAGATGAGTGCGCCGAGTGGCGTTATTGATGCACCGCTCGGTCGCGATCAACGAGACCCAACTCGAATGGCAGTTCTTGCCGGCGGAAAGTCTGCGCGCACAAACTATGAAGTCCGCCAGGCGTTTAGTTTGCCAGTGAGTTGTTCGCTTCTTGAGTGTGGATTAGAAACGGGTCGCACTCACCAAATACGTGTGCACTTGGCGACTCTTGGTCACAGTGTTGTCGGAGATGTCGTTTACGGCGGTGCGCGCAGTGTGCTTTCTTCGCCACGACCGATGTTGCATGCGATGACTTTAAAGTTTGATCATCCCGTGTCTAGTAAAGAAATGCAGTTCGATGCGCAGATCCCTGCCGACTTTGCAGCAATCCTAAAGAAGTGTTCTTAACTTTTATTTTTTAGCGACAGGCCAAGAGGCTTCACCATTTGAGATTGCGGCGATATCTTCGAGGGTGTATTTCGTAAGGTGTTCACGCATGTATTCGCTAGCAAGGTTCCACACAGCCAAAAGTACGCATTGCCCATCGTGGTCGCAAGAACCGTCAGTGTGCGGTTCGCCAAAATCGCCCACCGAGATTGGGCCATCCACGGCTGAAATGATTTCAGAGAGAAAGATTTCACCGGCAGATCGGGCAAGAATATAGCCGCCCCCTACACCGCGCTTTGATTTGACGAGTCCGGCGCCTTTAAGGGCGAGCAAAATCTGTTCTAGGTACGGTTGTGGCAGAGCCGTGCGAGTTGCGATATCGCGCACGGATGTTGGTCCATCATCGTTTTGATGCAGACGTAATGAAAGTAGCGCTCGACAGGCATAATCTCCACGAGTCGAAATTCTCACGGCTATATGTTACGCCAGTATCTGATGCGAAGATTAACTGCGATTGCTGAGCCATTGAAGTATTGTCATTGAACACAATCATGACTGATAAATTAACGCCTCAATTATCATCGCAATTATCGGCTAGGCCGCGCCTGCCAGCATATAAAGCAGGCTGCATCACCGGCATTATTCCGGCGTTACTCGGGCCGTCTGGTACTAAAGAGATTCCAAGTTGGATGCCCAACTGTGTTCAGGGTGCGCGACAAGTTGTGCTGCTCGTGATTGACGGACTCGGTTGGCATCAGTTGCAAAAAAATCTTGAGCATTGCCCAACGCTTGCAACGATGCAAGGTTCTTCAATCACGACAGTTGCGCCAACGACAACTGTGAGCGCATTGACTTCGATTACGACTGGTTTGGCACCCGCAGAACACGGACTTGTCGGTTATCGCATCGATATGGGCGGGCGAGTTATGCAAATGCTCAAGTGGGGCGATGAAAAAGGTGATTTACGAAATATGTATTCACCTGATTTAGTTCAACCGTGCCCACCATTCATGGGAGCGAGCGTGCCGGTTTTAAGTAAGGCCGAATTGGAAGGCTCTGCATTCACACAAGCGCATTTACGCGGTGTACGACCAAAGGGTTGGCGCGCGGCATCGAGTATCGCCGTCGAGGTCGGTGAGTTGTTGCGAGCAGGTGAAAAATTTATTTATGCGTATTACGACGGCGTTGACAAGATCGCTCACGAGCGTGGCTTCGGGGCATTTTATGAAGCAGAGTTGCGCAGTGCTGATGCACTGGTGGCAAATATCAAAGAAGTTCTCGTATCTGACTCGGTGCTGTTAGTTACTGCCGATCATGGGCAAGTAATGGTCGGAACAAACACCCTGCCACCGCACGCCGATGTTCTAGCGATGACCGCCTATCAATCCGGAGAAGGCCGATTTCGCTGGTTGCATGCGCGAAACGGAACCGAAGTTGAGTTGCTTGCGCGTGCAACACAACATCACAGTGATTGTGCTTGGGTTGTTAGCAAAGAACAGGTTATTGATGAACAGTGGCTTGGCCCACGACTTGGCCCCGCAACTCGAAAGCGGCTCGGAGATGTTGCGCTTGTACCTCGAGATGCAATCAGTTTCGATGATCCGGCAGATTCTGGTCCGTATGTGTTGCAATGTCGCCATGGTGCGTTAACAGATGATGAACTTGATGTACCGTTACTTGCCGTTACCGGAAACTAATAAGTCTGATAAGTTACGAGGCCCACTATGAACGAAACACAACGCGGTGAAATAGTCCAAGATAATAAACTCGGAGAAAATAAACTCGAAGAAAATAATCTCGAAGAAGAAACCGTCACCGCACCGGCCAAAGTTATGCGAATTGGCTCGATGATTAAACAGCTACTCGACGAAGTGCGTTCAATGACGCTTGACAGCCCATCTCGTGAGCGACTTGCAGAAATATATGAGCGATCAATTGTCGAATTGACAACTGCATTGTCGCCCGACTTACAAGAAGAACTTAGAACACTCGCACTGCCGTTCAAGGATGGTGATATTCCGTCTGATGCCGAATTGCGAATAGCCAAAGCTCAACTTGTCGGTTGGCTTGAAGGTTTATTTCACGGCATTCAAGCAACGATGTTTGCCCAACAACTTTCGATGCGCCAGCAGTCAGAGCAAAAGCAGATTCAATCAGGCGAAGCATCAACTGCGCAGCCAGGAGATCGCCCCGGAACATATTTGTAATGGGTGATTCGTTCACTCATCTCCATGTTCATACAGAATTCTCAATGCTTGACGGAGCGTCGCGCCTAGACGAACTTGTTGAGTGTGCGGTCAATGATTCGCAAAAAGCTTTAGGGATCACAGACCACGGCAACATGTATGGTGTCATCGATTTTTATAAAGAGTGCACCAAACGCGGAATCAAGCCAATAATCGGTACCGAGGCCTACATGGCTTTCGAAACTCGAACAGAGCGCCCAACTCGTCGTGGAAAACTAGATGACAGCGGAGGCGATACCGAAGCGGGTAAAAAACTTTACTATCACTTAACTTTGCTCGCAGAGAATAACACCGGCTATCAAAATTTAATTCAACTAGCCAGTTTGGCTTTTCTTGAGGGCTACTACTA
>JAPKZT010000326.1 GCA_026393655.1 Actinomycetota bacterium
CCGCCACAACCAATGTCAAGAATTTGCGAACCTGATCGACATACATCAAGTGCTTCTTTTGCTCGCACCCAACTTGGTGTCGCAAGCGTGAGATCGCTGACAGGCTTAAAACTTTCGGGGGGATGAACCCACGGTGATTGAGGTGCTTGCTCAAGTATGTTTTCAGGAATGCCCCAGCCCATAAGCGAATTACGCCATTTGTCGCCAGGCGACTCAACTTGTTGCACACCACGACAGTACTCAAATTGGTACGCATCGTGAACAAGTTTCTGACTTGCGCTATGACCTAAGACATTGGTACGGTTCAAACACTTAAAGAATTTGCAAGTCGATGGGGGGTCGTCATGGCAATTGAATCTGATGGGCACAGCAAGGGCAGTCCACGTCTTTTTGAATTAATTGAAAATGCGCCAAAGACTGGCAAGAGTCCAACTGTTTGGGCGTGGCCACAATTGATTGATCATTTGAAAGTTGCTGGTCAACCTGTTCAAGGCCCATGGCCACCACATCAAGAGCGTCGCCCAGACCCTGATGCAGATTCGTCGCCAACAGCTGTGCGCGACCCACACTCAAAGAAATAAAAGCGAGGAAACAAATCTATGTATCCGTCTCGATTTAATTATGAATCACCGAAGACTATTGAAGAAGCAATTGCGTTGCTGACAAAAGGCAATGGCGAGGCGAAGATTCTTGCAGGTGGCATGAGTCTTATCCCGATGATGAAATTGCGCTTCGCATCACCAGAAATGCTTGTTGACATAAATAATATTCCGAACCTTAATTATCACCGCGCCGACGCAGACGGAACATTTCATATTGGAGCACTTTGTCGGCACTCTGATCTAGAGAAGTCAAGTATTCTTGCGCAACACCAGCCAACACTCGCTGCAACAGCGCCACTTGTGGCCGACCCGATAGTTCGTAATCGCGGAACCTTTGTCGGTTCAGTGTGTCACGCTGATCCGCAGGGCGATTGGGCTTCGGCGATGATCGCTCTTGACGGAATGATTGTTGCACAGGGCCCAAAGGGTCGTCGCACAATTGCTGTTCGTGATTTTGTAACTGGGCCGTTTCAAAATGTGCTTGCAAGTAACGAAATTGCAATTGAGGCAATTATTCCGGCAACAAAAGGAATTCGTTTCGGTGGATATTTGAAGCTTGAGCGTCGCATCGGTGATTTTGCCACTGCTGGCGTTGCAGTAGCACTCGAGCTTTCTGGCGCAAGTGTTATTCGCGCAGGAATCGGTTTAACCGGTGTCGGTAGTTCAACTATTAATGCAATTGATGCCGCACAGTCTCTTGTCGGCGCGCCGTTAACAGGTGAAGCAATTGAACGAGCCGCTGATCTTGCCGCTCAGGCTGCTCAACCGCGAAGTGATCATCGCGGAAGCGCTGCTTACAAAAAACAAGTTGTACGCACTTTCGTGGCGCGAATTCTTACAGAAATTAATTCAACAAAAACTAAGGCGGCATGAGATGACAAGTCTTTATGAAGAAGTTCGTGGCGAACAACCAGGCGAAGTGCCGGTTCGTCGAGTATCAATCAGAGTTAACGGGGTTAACCGAACTGCCGATATTGAGCCACGATTGTTGCTCGCACACTTCATTCGCCAGGGCCTTCGTCTAACAGGCACACATGTTGGTTGCGACACCACAAACTGCGGTGCATGCACAGTTTTACTAGATGGCAAACCAGCAAAGAGTTGCACGGTGTTAGCAGTACAGGCAGATGGTCATGACGTGATGACGGTCGAGGGTATGGCTACGGCAAGTGAACTTGATCCAATTCAAGAAGGTTTCAAAGACGAGCACGGTCTGCAATGCGGTTTTTGCACACCAGGAATGATGCTCTCGGCAAAAGCATTACTCGATGAGAATCCAAATCCAACTGAAGATGAAATTCGTTGGGCACTTTCAGGCAACCTTTGTCGTTGCACTGGATATCAAAACATTGTTAAAGCTGTTCTTTGGGCAGCCGAGAAGATGAGAGCACAGTCCGGCAAATGAGGAGGAACACTAAATGAGTCTTGATGAGATCAAGATCGGCGGAATGGGCGCGAGCCGCCGTCGTGTTGAAGATAATCGATTCATCCGCGGCAAGGGAAACTACGTCGACGATGTGGTCTTGCCGGGCATGTTGCACATGGAGATTCTTCGCAGCCCACTAGCGCATGCACGAATAAAGTCAATCGACGTAAGTGCAGCGTGGGCGATACCTGGTGTTCGTCTTGTTTTAACTGGCGAAATGATGGCGGCACGAAACCTCGCGTGGATGCCAACTTTGTCGTATGACACGCAAGCAGTTTTAGCAACGGACAAAGTTCGTTTTCAAGGACAAGAAGTTGCTTGTGTTATCGCCGATGACCCTTATATCGCGAAAGATGGTTGCGAAGCGATCGTCGTTGATTACGAACCACTCACGCCGATAGTCAACCCGATGCAAGCACTTGCACCTGGCGCGCCGCTGATTCGTGACGATAAAGAAAATCAGAAAGACAATGTTGTTTTCGATTGGCAAGTTGGCGACAAAGCCGCGACCGATAAAGCGTTTGCGAGTGCCGACAAGGTATCGAAGTTAGAACTTCATTACCCGCGTTCGCACCCATCACCAATCGAAACTTGTGGATCAATCGCTGACTTCGATCGTTCAACTTCAAAGTTGACCGTATATATGACAACTCAAGCACCGCACATTATTCGTGCCGCAGTTGCTCTAGTTGCAGAATTACCCGAGCATATGATTCGTATCATTTCACCAGACTTGGGCGGCGGCTTTGGAAACAAAGTTCCGGTTTATCCAGGATATGTAATGTCGATTCTTGCATCGATTTTGCTTGAAAAGCCTGTGAAGTGGATTGAAGACAAGACCGGCAACTTAATCTCAACAGGTTTTGGTCGTGACGTTTATCTAAAGGGAGAGCTTGCGCTTCGTAAAGACGGAAAGATTCTTGCAGTGCGAATGCACACCGACTCTGATCACGGTGCTTTTTTCTCAGATGCTCAACCAAGCAAATTTAAAATTGGTTTGATGCATTCGGCGTTTGCTTGTTATGACATTCCGGCAGCGCACTTAACTGCACGAGGTGTTTACACCAACAAGGCTCCTGGCGGAGTTGCGTATCGTTGTTCATTCAGAGTTACTGAAGCGATGTTCTTTCAAGAACGAATGGTTCAGGCTGCAGCTGACGACCTCGGTATCGACCAAGCCGAATTTCGTCGGGTCAACTTAGTTCACGATGATGATTTTCCGCATCGCACAGCATTTGGTTTCTTGACTGACTCTGGGCAATATGCAAAGTGTCTTGACATTGGTCTTGAAGCAATTGGCTACAAAGATTTTCAGAAACAAAAAGAAGAAGCCAAAAAGCGCGGACGACTATTAGGCATTGGTATTTCAACAATGACAGAGCCGCTCGGTGCAGGCAACAGCCGAGAGTACGACATTTTAGGAATCAAAATGTTTGACTCTGCAGAGTTGCGTGTTCACATGACTGGCAAAGCAATTTTGCGCACCGGTGCAAAATCACAAGGCCAAGGTCACGAAACTACATGGGCTCAAATTGTTGCTCACGAACTTGGTATTCCGGCTGACGACATTGTCGTTGAAGAAGGCGACACTGATACTGCGCCATTTGGGATGGGAACATACGCATCAAGATCAACACCAGTGGCGGGTGCGGCAGTAGCAATGGTGTCGCGCAAGATTCGAGCAAAGGCTCGCAAGATTGCGGCTCACTTACTTGAAGTATCAGAAGAAGACGTCGAGTGGGAGTTAGGACGTTTCTACGTTCGAAGCGCACCAACACGTGGAGTAACAATTCAAGATTGTGCGTTCGCGGCTTATACAAATATGCCCGACGGTCTCGAGCCTGGCTTAGAAAATGTGTCGTATTACGATCCACCAAACTTGACATGGCCGTTCGCTTGTTACATCGCAACTGTTGAGGTTGATCCACAGACAGGTGTTTGGGATGTACTCAAAGTCGTTGCAGTTGACGATTGCGGTGTGCGAATTAACCCGATGATTGTCGAAGGTCAAATCATGGGCGGGCTGACCGAAGCATATGCAATGGCGAGCATGCAGTTCATCACTTTTGATTCTGAAGGCAACTGTGTTGGTTCGAACTATATGGATTATTTATTGCCAACAGCGTGGGAGACACCTGGCTTTGAACTTCATGAAGTTGTAACGCCGTGCCCTCACCATCCAATTGGTGCAAAAGGTATTGGCGAGTGTGCGACTGTGGGTGGCCCTGCTGCGTTCGTAAATGCAGTTATGGATGCAGTCAAAGACACTGGTGTTCGAAATATTGACATGCCATTGTTGCCAGATCGTGTCTACGAGGCATTGACAACCAAAAAAGATATTTCAGGTTTCCCACCTGTGAAAACGGATGCCTGATGGGCGACGGTCACATTGACGGATTCGGCATTCTTGAGATTGCTGTTGACCTTGCCAAAAAAGGCGAGGAGTTCGTTATGGCGACTGTCGTGTGGCGTGATGCGCCGTCATCGGGAAAGCAAGGCGCGCGTGCAATCATCACTGCGACTGGCAAAGTTTTTGGGTTCATCGGTGGTGCGTGTGCAGAACCAGTTTTGTTGCGCGAAGCCAGCGAGGCACTTGCCAAGCGTGAGCCTCGATTGTTGCTACTCGGTCCGGGTGATCAGCAAGATCAATATGGCGGGCATGTGCCAAACGGTATGACAGTTGTACCAATTTCTTGTCAAAGCGATGGCGCATTGCAGATTTTTATTGAGCCGATTCTCTCGGTGCCACATCTTGTAGTAATTGGTCGTTCGCCAATGGCACACACACTCATGCAACTCGCACAATCTTTAGATTGGCGTGTTGAACTTGTTGATGGTTCAGATTTCGCTTCAACGAGTGCCAACCATAAATCAATTGTGGTGGTTGCAACTCAGGGGCACGGCGATGAAGAAGTTCTCGAGACTGCATTGGCAATTAACCCCGTATATATAGGTGTAGTTGGTTCAAAAAAGCGCGGCGAACACTTACTTGGCTATCTCAAAGATCGTGGTTTTACCCAAGAAAAAATTCAACGAGTTCGAGTGCCAATTGGCCTTGATCTCGGCAAGACCACCCACCGCGAAGTTGCTGTTGCGGTACTTGCTGAACTAGTCAAATTGCGCAGTTCTGGTGAGTTAAGCGTAGAAACTTCAGTGCAAATTACATCGACTGAAGCGACTTCAATTGACCCAGTTTGCCAAATGACAGTAACGGCAAATGAAAAAGGTCGTCCGTTTAGTTATCAAGGACAGACTTACTACTTTTGTTGCCCAGGTTGTAGGGCAACTTTTGAAAAAGAACCTGCAAAATATATTGCACAGGAGGCATCGTGCTCATAAAACAACAGTTTGAAGTACCACAGCCGATCGATTCGGTATGGAAATTCTTCGGAGACATTCCGCAAGTGGCGTCGTGTCTGCCAGGTGCAGACCTCACCACTGTGATCGCCGAAGACCACTACGGCGGAACAGTGCTTATTCGATTAGGTCCAGTAAAACTTGAGTTCGGTGGTGAGGCGAAAATCTCGCAGCGAAATGAAGCAACGAAGACGATCACAGTTGACGCGTCTGGTGCGGATAAAAAAGGTCGTGGACAAGCAGCGCTCGGTCTCAATGCACATCTTTCGCCAGCGCCAACAGGCACAAAAGTTGATATCTCAATGGATCTGCAATTGTCAGGTGCGGCAGCACAATACGGTCGTGGTTTAATCGCCGATGTCACTTCGGTTTTGCTTGGCCAATTTGCCGATGCGATGCAAGTGCGGCTTGATGCAATCGCCAAAGGACTTGATCCATCAAAAGTTGGTGGCGCACGTTCAGCAAGCGGGCTTTCAATAGGTATTCGCGCCGCGGGCATGGCACTGACTCGAGTATTTAAACGGTTTTTCGCTCCATACCAACCAACTAGCAACTAAGAGGAGATCAAATGTCACTTTGGGCAATCGGCAATTTATTGTTACTTGTTGCGGTAGTGCCAATTCTTGTTGGACTACTCAACCGAGTGCTCGCCGCACTTGAACGGATTCGTCAGGCTTCGGCAGACATTTTGTCTGGCGGTGTGGCTTTGATTGGTGAACTTAATGATGTTCCTGAATTGTTAGCAACCACCGACACAGTGATCGATGAAGTTGCTGTCGGCGCTGTTCGCTATGCCGGTAGTGTCGGAAAACTTTTAGGTTAAGGGGGAGTCACACATGACAACTGATGCAATAATAACTTTGGCACTGGCGACACTAATTATTGCCGCCGCCGCACTCGGACTCATCCGCGTGATTTTTCATTTAATTGCGGTGAAGAAAACGCTCGCCAGCGTAATCGGCGGCGTTCAGGTCATAGCCGAGAAAACAAGTACTGTGCCCATCGTCCTTACATCCGTCAACGAGAGCTTGCGACCAGTGCGCGAGTTCTGTGATGCGGTGTGATTAGGGGGATGACCAAATGACAGCAATTCTTCTCGGATCGAATGCCGGATGGACGATTGGGTGGGCAATTGGCCTAACTGTGGTTTTCGTAGTCGTCGCGCTTGTAGTGCCGATCCTTCGTTTGGCCCAACAGATTGGTGATGAGGCGACCGACATCAACGATTCGTTGACGCAATCGGTGCACCACACAGCAGGGCTTCGCGAGCTCATAATCACGAATGATTCGGCCAATGCCATAACCGCAGGTTTGGCCAGAGGTCGTAAACGGCTGGGAGGCTGATCATGCAAATACTTAGTTTGGCGTCAACGCAGGAAAGCCTTTGGTGGGTCACGCTTGGGCTTGCGTTGATCGTACTGCTCGCCGTCGCGGCGTTCTTGACGTTACTCGTCAGTCTTGTGCGCACGATTGAAAAACGGGTCGATGCCATTCGCGCGACGCTCGATCAAGCGTCGGCGAATACTTCCGATACAGCACTGATTGCCAAGACTGGCGATTGTGTTGATGCGGTTCTGGCAGAAGGTTTGGAACATCACTTGTTTCTCGGTCGTGTACTTGAAAAGGTACGATCATGACGCTCTTGGTTGTGTTGACGGTCGTCGCGATCGCATTGCTTATTGCCGAACTTGCTGTCTACCTGTTCATAGTCGGATCACAGCTCACTCGCGTGGCGACAAAATTAGAGGGTTGTTCAGAGGTGGTCTGGGACATCAAGCGCAATGCTGAGCCAATCAAATCAGGTGTCATCCGTATCAATAGCACTGGCCGGGTGATTGCTGGTGCTCTACCGCTTTTGTACGCAATGGCCGAGGGCATTGTTATCGGCGCAACTTACAAGGCAGCGCCGAAAACTGAATCAGTTCCAGTCCAACCGGCGATGAAGCAACGGCGGACTCGGATGCATGACGCAGTCGGGTACAACCCAGGAGGACAATCATGAGCAAGCTCTCAACGAAGTCGGCAACTCGCAATTCGAGCTCACTTGCATGGTTCGTGGTCGTCGTCGCTGGATTGGTGGTGCTGGCCATTGTCTGGGGGCTACAACTGTCTGCACGTCTCGGTGCTGGCCAAAATGTATTAGACGGTGCGCGACCAATATTTACCGAGGAGCGAATCGTCGGCGACCGGGTCGGAATCACAATGATCGGCAACGTGGCCGACATGGTCGACCCGATTATCGATAAGAAAGGTGGCGCGGCGGGCGAAGTCGGTGATTTAGTGGGGTTGGTCGCAGGAGCCACTGGTCTCCCACCAGCCGACGTACTTGCTGCTCTCAAAGCCAATTTTCCACATACATATCACTTGCTGCTGGCGCTACCTCTGGATCAAGTGAGTGCTGAGGTTCCTAACTTGTTGACCTTCGTGTCCAAGAACTCTCAGGTTGGCGACGCCAATGCTGTGCTTGGGGCAATCGCAGCGACCACGCCACGCCTGGCCCAAGCGATTACCAACCTCATGGTTGTCACCGAGAATTGGCGAGATGTGGCCGGCACTGATGGAGTCACGCGTTTCGACGGAGTAACCGAGGTTAACTCCGTTCCTGAAATTCGTGGTTTATTTGAAGATGATGTTGTGACTGGCGTCGAAACTGTTGCATCCGACTTTCGTGGCTTGGACGAACCAGCGCCGAAGGTCGGTTTGATCGCGCTGATTCTGACAGTCATCGGCGTGATTGTAGTGATCTTCGGTTTGCTGATGATGGGTCTGACCCGAACTAAGGTCTATGGCGCACTGGTACACACTCTCGGTTGGTCGGTCGTCACGCTGGTTGGCATCGTGGTGGCCGGTGGTGTTTTGGTTCTTGGGTTGTTCCCACGTCTTGACGGCGGCCAGCGGGTCGTTAATGGTTTGCGTCCGGCGTTTGTCGAACAGCGAGTCGCCGGTATGGAGGCGGGCGTCACGATGGTTAGCAGCATTGCTGCCATGGCCGACCCAATCATTGATGTGCAGGGCGGCGCGGCGGGCGAGGTCGGTGATTTGGTGAACTTAGTTGCAGGTGCCACTGGTCTCCCACCAGCGGATGTGCTTGCCGCAATTGAGACCAATTTTCCACACGTGTACCATTTGTTACTCGCGTTACCTCTGGATGCGGTGAGCGCTGAGATTCCGGGCTTGTTGACCTTCGTCGCAGACAACTCTAAAGTTGGCGATGCGAATGCGGTGCTGGAAGCTGTCGCGGCGACCACTCCGCGCCTGGCCCAATCGATCACGAACCTCTTGGTGGTCACTGGTGGTTTCCGAGAGGTCCCGGGATTAGCAGGGCTCACTAGGTTCGACGGCACGCCTGTTCGATCGATTCCAGAACTCACTGACTATTTCAAGGATGATGTCGTCGCCGGCGTAGGAGCAGTCGCCGATGACTATCGGACGCTCGACACCACAGCTCCACCAGTTGACATGTTCCCGCCATTGCTACTCGTTGTTGGCATTCTGGTAATCATCTACGGAGGCGCAATGCTGATGCTCACGCGCGCGAACACTCCTCGTCGAATCAAACTTGTCGGCGGTGCTAGTTAACACGATTGAAAAGCGGGTGACCGTTATTCGTAGAACACTTTACACTTCGAAGTTATTGGTTTGGATCGCGATCTGTTGTAAGTGGCCCCGTAGTTGGTGCCTGATATTCGCCGATCCATTCTGAACGCCATGATTGGTCGTATTGATCTGTGTTGCAACTCGGTTTGTAGACGCTGATTAATTCTCTTGCGATTTGTTCGCGATGAGACTTTAAGCCACCCGGCACTTCGTAGGTACATATATATAGATTGAACTTAGATCCTGCTCGATTAGCCCAACATGGAAACGCTCTGTGACGAAATGGAAACGCTTCTTTAGATAGATCTTCTGAATGATCAACATAAATCACTGCGAAGTCTTGTTTGGTTTCGCTCGGTTTATACATCACCGCCCAAACTGCTGCCATGGTTGGCGCTGTCCAACCGGCGAGTGCTCGTGGGCCCTCAAATGGATATCCGGCTAGCGACCCGAGTCTGATCACTCTGATTCGCCTGGGTACTCTTCGTAATCGTCGTCTTCGGCCAGCACTTCTACTTCGGTGATTGGCCAAACTGGCATCGATGCACGTTGCACTGCAGTGTTAAATAATTCAACGGCGGTCTTAACAGCCGAGTCAGAATCGGTTGCCTCTACAACGAGTTGCGCGCCGTACGACATTGTGTTGACTCCACTAGCGATGCCAGAGTGAATTGCAACAGCATCAGCAAACTCGACTACTTCTGCAAGCTCAATGACTCTGTCGCCTTCGGCACGAAGTGAAACGCTGTATCGCATAATTAATTTCTATCGCAATTCTCGAAGTTTTTCTGCGAATTGTTCAAGGCTTGCCAAATTATGTCCAGAGAAAATCTCGTCAATAAATGGGTCAGCGACCATCATTCCAAGCGAGTTTGGCCGAAAATCTTTGACGTCACCTTTGTGTGGGTTCATCCAAACAATTCTGTGTGAGAGACGCGAGAGTTTTTCCATTGCAGACTCAAGCAGCGCTGGGTTTCCGCGATCAAGTCCGTCTGAGCAGATCACGACGATAGATCCGCGACTTAAGCCGCGGCGACCCCATCGTTTGATGAATTGATCAAGTGATTGCCCAATCCGAGTGCCGCCATCCCAATCAAAGACAGCAGTGGCGGCCAAGTTGAGCGCATCGTCAGGTTTGCGGCGGTCAAGTGATCGAGTAATTCTTGTAAGTCGTGTACCAAAGCAAAATACTTCAACTTTGTCGGCGGCTCGTCGAGCCGAATATGCAAACTGTAAAAGATTGCGCGAATAGTCAGACATCGAACCTGAGACATCCAAAATAAATACGAGCGGACGAATTCTAAGTCTGCGCTTTTGTCGAAATAATCGTGTCGGGTCGCCATGCGATCGCATTGTTTCTCGCGCCATTCGACGCGGGTCAAGTCGTGGTCCATTTTTTGCGGTGATGGTTCGACGCGTGCGTCGGCGTGGCGGAGTCAGTTTTATGTCTGAGACTATGCGTCTGATTGTTGCAAGTTCTTGGTCAGTGCAAGCAGCGAACGCCTTGTTTCGCCAAACCTGTGCGCCAGACGCCATGTATCCAAGTTGTGCTTCTTCTTCGTTGCTTTCTTCGCCTTCACCAGGGTCAGGCGAAGGAACTTCAAGTGTTGCTGCGGTACTTGTAGTAGCACGCATCATGGCTTTCAACTCGCTATCACCCTGAGTCTCAACATCTAAAAAGAAACTTTTGAACACACGATCGTATGTCGGGATCAAATCGCGTCGGCTGACAAGAGTCCCGCGACCGGCCCAATAAACGTCACCTAAATCTGCTGGATTCAACAGTGAAACTGCTTCTACATACGTCATTGCGTCACCAGTTCCAACTGCGATACCGGCGTCGCGTAGTTCGTCGCCAAACTCAATAAGTATGTCGACG
>JAPKZT010000330.1 GCA_026393655.1 Actinomycetota bacterium
CACAACATCGTGCGGATGATCGCTTACTCGTCAATTAGCCAAGGCGGTTTCGTGTTGATGCCACTCGCAGTTGCAGGAATGCCTGGAGCTGGCGAATCGGCGTTGCGATCGGTTGTTCTGTACATGATGATTTACGCCGCTACTAACCTCGGCGTTTTTGCAGTGATTTTGTCGGTATCGCGCAAAACACGAAGTGGTGAGATTTCAAGTTTCGGTGGATTGTTTTCGTATGCTCCTGCGCTCGGTGTGTTGATGACATTATTCATGGCGTCACTCGCAGGCATTCCGCCTCTTGGTGGGTGGATAGCAAAATTTGTGGCTTTCCAATCGCTGTTGCAGTCACAGTCTTCGTGGGGTTACGCCTTGGCTTTAGTTGGCGCAATCAACTCGGTAATTGCATTTGGATATTACGGTAACTTGATGCGCGAAATCTGGATGCGTCCAGTGCCCGATGGTGACTCAACACCAATTAAGACACCAGGTTCTCTTGTCATTGCTCTGGCGATGACAAGTACTGCAACTTTGATTTTCGGAGTATTGCCTGGGATTGGTTTGCATTTCGCGGACCTTGCCGAAATCGCCGGTGCCATCAGCCGCTAATCAAATTTCTGCTTCTATAGCGGCGGCAGTAACTAGTGCAATTTCGTTTGAAAAATTCATGGAGCTATCGCTCTATTCCGAAAATGGTTTTTACAACACAATTGGTAGAGCAGGTCGACGCGGCGATTTTATAACCAGCCCAGAAGTCGGACCATTGTTTGGGGCGGTCATCGCACAAGCCATTGACGCAAGATGGCACGAATTAGATTGCCCAGAAAAATTTACGATTGTTGAGGTCGGTGCTGGTCCAGGCACACTGGCGCGAAGTGTGCTCAAGGCGAATCTCAAATGTCGCCACGCCATTTCGTATGTTGCAGTTGAAACAAGTTTGGCGCAACGAAATTTGCACCCAATAGAAGTGATCTCTCAAGATCAAATGCCCAGTGAACCGTTCGTGGGCATGATTATCGCCAACGAGTTACTGGACAACCTGCCATTCAGATTGTTTGTGTTTGACGGCCAATGGCAAGAAGCATTTGTTGTTGAGCGTGATGGCAAATTTTTAGAGGTTTTGCACGCAGTCGAGGATGCTCCAGCATGGTTGCCGCAAAATCCGCGGCTTGGCACGCGATTGCCAGTACAGCGACAGGCGCAAAAATGGCTGGCTTCATGCTTGCAAATACTTGAACATGGCTCGTTAATCATTTTTGATTACTGCATGACAACTGAAATTGCGTCAACAAAGCCATGGCGTGATTGGCTGAGAACATATCGTCGGCAAGAACTTGGTGTGCACTATTTAAGCCAGCCCGGCGAGCAAGACATCACGAGTCATGTGATGATTGACCAACTTGCATTGATCACTGAGCCAGCCAGTGTCTCTCGGCAAGCGGATTGGCTAATAAAACACGGCTTAAATTCTTTGGTAGATGAGGGCAGAAATTATTGGCAGGCACATGTCGCTAAACCAGATTTGCAGGCAATGTTAATGCGCAGTCGAGTTAGTGAGGCAGAATCTCTGTGTGCGCTAGACGGTCTTGGAAATTTTACAGTTCTTGAGTGGCAAAAGTAATAAAGATTAGGATTCAGTTATCAAAATAAAAAATTACATTCAAGATTTGTCGTCAAAGAATAAGTTTCGCTACCTCATGTTGTTAAATTTCGCCATTTACCTTGTTCTGCTGGTTAGCCGTGATTGGGGCGCTCATCGAATGCTCAATTACGAAGAAAGAATTGCCGTTGGTAGTGCACTTTCACAAAGTTTATTTTTAAGTCTTAACGACTGGTCATATGGAATTCTGCTCCCGCGCATCTTAATTTCGATTGCAGTTAAGTTTCCATTGCAATATCTGCCACTCATCTTGTTTTTTATGGCGACTTTATTGTGGGCGCTTTATTCGTTGATAATTTTTTGGTTAGTTTTCCGTGCAACCAATAGATACTCAATTGCGACTCTTGCAGGGCTTCTGTTGATACTTGTGCCGCTCCCAGGGCTTGGCATGCAAGGAGTTGTTTGGAACTCATTTTGGCCAATGTTCACGGCACTGACCGTAGTTGTTTGTTGCAGTGCATACGATACACCAAAACCAGCAGTTATTGGCCTGTCAGTTCTTGCTTTTTTCACTGCCGCATCTAATCCAGTGACCGCAGTTTTACTAGTTCTTGTAGCTTTCGACTATTGGCGTAATGAATTTTCTCGCAAGAGAATTTTGTTTTTCGCTTCAAGTCTCGTCTTGGGCTTGTTGTTCTCGCTGTATGTGCAAGTTCGCCAAGAGCCGCAATATCGATATCTCGGCAACTGGACACAAGAACTAGCGCAAACATCGCAAACATTTGGTTGGATTGAAGAGGCTGGTGGAAGCAGAGTCCGTGGCGTTCCACCTCTCAATGTTTCGAACCTTATCCAAGGTATCCCGGGCTCAATTAAATATTTTCTAACACAGATGGCCCCAGAGCCGTTTGCATCAAGGTGGATTTTGACCGAGTCTTTTATTAGCAATTTGTTTCATGTGCTTTTATTGGCTCTGTTGTTTTTCGGAGTACCAATTAGTGCGGTCTTGTTGCTGCGCCGCCGAAACCTAGATTCACGTGTACCTCAAATTGTGTTACGCCTGAGTGTCATCTTTGTACTCGTCGAAGCCCTACAGATTTATCTAATCGGTGGAGTAGTTCAGACGCGCCAATTACTTTTTGCGCCGATTTGTTGCTATTGGCTTGCAGTTTTTTTGTTGCTTCCACCGACTCTAATAACAAGACGAAACTTACAAGGCGCCATTTCCGTTGGAGCTGTGTTTCTTTTATTGGTTTTTGGGCTTCTCGCAAAACAAAACTTTCGAGATCCTCTCGACGTAAAGTTGCCGCTAGTTGGCAATGGGCGATATGAAGAAAAAGATCTATGGCGTCCGGCGTTAAAAATCGCACGAGAAAAGTGTGAAACCATGTCGCCAGATGCAATAATAATAATTTCTCAAAAAACTGATATTTGGGTGGATGCGCCAGTGGTTGTGAAATGTAAATTTATTGCTAAGAATTAGTTTCAGGTCTGCTCGTCAGCCATGCTCCAAAAATAACAATCAACATTCCGAGTAACGACAGTGCGAGCACTCTTTCACCATTGAATAGAACGCCAAGAAAAGTTCCGACGATTGGCGTAAAATATGTCGGTATCATTGCCCGAACGGTTCCAGTACGTGTCAGCAGTGTGCCAAACAGCAAGAATGCAATGCCCGAACCTAGTGCACCCAGCACAAATGTCGCTCCAAATAACGCAAAGGTGAATGTTGTAGTTTTTAGCGCATACAGCCCAAGAGGTGCAGATAAAACGGTTGATATCGAAACAACTCTGAGCATCAAGGTTGCGGGCGAGTAAATCGCTTGAAGCGGCCGTGCTAAATTCAGCGCAACTGCATAACAAATCAAAGCAGCCAATAAATAAAAAATACCCTTAACGTCGGCAGACGTGCCCTCATTAATTGATGGCACAGCAATCAACACGATGCCGAGAAATCCGACAAGTACAGCAACTAAGCGTTGAGCAGACGGTTTTGTTCGTATCCAAACCGAAGTCACAACGATCACAACAACTGGCAATGCGCCGTTCATCATTCCGGCGATACTGCTGGCAACGGTTCGTTCGGCAATTGGAAACAAGAAAAACGGTAACGCCATCCAAATCAGACCAAGAGCCCATATTTTGGCCCAATGTTCACGTGCAATTTTGTTTCGTGAACCAGGTACGAAGAACAACGCGACCATTCCGAAAAGTGACCTACCAAACGGCACAAAACTTGTCGGTGCATAGCGAATAATAATGTCGATTAACAAAAAAGAAGATCCCCACGTAAGCGCCATTCCAAGTGCCAGCGACCACTCAGTTAAACCGAATCTCAGATTGGTATCAGAAATCTTCCTCTCCATAAATTTTGAGTCTTTCTGACCAGTCGTAGTGAAGTCATTTAGACTAGTTCAGATGAGTAGAGGCTCAACTGTCGTGATTACCGGTGCATCAGGTTTTTTGGGGCGACATGTTGTCGAAGAAATAAGAAGATCAAATCACTCGATTATTGCAATTTGTCGAAGCAACTTAAATACACCACCCAATCTTCTACCGGAAGAAATCGCATCAGTTGATAGCAGTTCAGCAGTCAACGAATTTGAAGCATTTTTTGCAACAATTGACGGGCCAGTGGTTGTCGTTCACCTAGCGGCACACTATTCAAACCTTCACTCAGTAGATGATGTATCAATGCTTGTTGAGTCAAACATTCATTTTCCTACGCGACTCGTTGATGCGCTTGCACGTGCAAAACCGAATTCAAGTGTGATTAATATCTCGACACTTTTTCAACACTTTGAGAGACGAGATTATTCGCCACTTTCTCTTTACGGAGCAACCAAAGAGTCTTTTTTAAAAATTCTTGACTTTTATGCTGAATCTGAATCATTAAAAGTGGCTGACATCACAATCGGTGATACATACGGCGCAAACGACACGAGACGAAAATTAATAGATTTGCTCATTTCCCATGTTGGGTCGACGGCTACTTTGAATCTGGGAAGTGGTTTGCAGAACATGTCTTTGATGCACATCACAGACGTCGCTCGCGGTATTTCCCAAGTGATTGAGGATCATCAGTCAATTCCGGCTAAAGAGGTGTGGCGAGTTCAAATGCAGCCGACCGAAAATATTTCAGTCCGAGAGTTAGTGGCTAAAATCGAAAAAATTTCTAGCAAATCTTTATGTTACACATTTGATGCGTCACGCGATCGCAAACGGGAGATCTATGCGCCAATTGAAGGTCTAAAAAAGTTACCTAACTATGAGCCACTTATTGATTTAGAAACCGGCCTGAAGTCACTTCTCGGCCAATAGCTAACTAGAAGAAATGCGGGTGATGAGTCTGCGAAGTTGCGAGTTCAGATGACTTCGAATCACGCCAATTCTTGCATTAAATTTTCCGATGATTGTTGAGTCAGTTTTCTTCATCTCATGGATTAACGCCACAAACTGTGCACCTTGAGACTTTGATACCGACGAACTTGTTGACTGCCCAGAAATACGGTAACTCGCCAGAGTTTTATTAATAAAGTGCAGATCAGTTTTCTGCAAAATTTTGAACCACATCTTTATGTCTGGGGTGAATTCGGGTAACTCAAAAGGTCCAGACGCTTTAAGGACACTCGTTTTTATGAGCACAACAGAAGGCTCACCAATAATATTGCGACCAGATCTAATTGACTTTTGTATTGCAACGCGTCCAGCAATAACTCGGCTTTGGCCCCGCAGACCAAAACCAGGCATTACGGTTTTGCCACTTTCACTGATTACTCGTTTTTTGCAAGTTACTATGCCGATATTTAGCAGTTCATTTTGCAGAAATTTGGCTATTTGTTCTTCTAAACAAGTTACATCTAGAAGATCGTCGTGGCTTAAAAACTTGATGTATTTACCAGTGGCTAGTTCTATTGATCTATTCCAATTGCCGACCATTCCTAAATTAGTTGAATTGATATGTAATTGAATTCGCGGGTCCGAAAACTTCCTGACAACATCTAAAGTTCCATCAGTAGAGCAGTTGTCAACGATAAGTAATTCAAAGTCTGAGTATGTCTGATCTAAAACTGACTGAATTGCTAAATGCACGTAGCCTTCGCCATTGTAGACAGGCATCGCGACGGTGATTTGTGGTACATCCATTGGTGTGCGATTATTGAGATGCAAATGACACAAAGTTAAAGGCACAGAACATGAACCAAGAATCTAGCGCAATAGATGCACTTTCATATGAACAACGAAAGTTTCCGCCTTCGGCAGAGTTTAAAGCGGCTGC
>JAPKZT010000234.1 GCA_026393655.1 Actinomycetota bacterium
ATTGCATGCTTGCGTCGCCCTGTTGTTTGAGTAAGTGGCTTTGTTCCCACGAGTTTGTCTCTTTTCTCTAATTTTTCTAATGCTCGACTCAGCGAGCCTTGGCGTGTGGAAGCTCAAGCACTTTTGGTGATTGCGCTGCGTGCGGATGTTCTGCACCTGGATAAACCTGCAACTTACTTAACATCTCGCGACCGAGAGTTCCCTTTGGCAACATTCCACGAATTGATCGACGGATTGCATCACCAGGTTTACGATCTAAAAGGTGCGCGTATGTCTCTGATTTCAAACCACCTGGATAACCAGAGTAGTCATAGACCATTTCGCGATCGGCTTTGCCAGAAGTAAGAACGATTTTTGACGCGTTGATAATTACAACGTGATCGCCAGTATCCATGCTTGGTGTGTACATCGGTTTGTGTTTGCCGCGAAGCAATGTTGCAGTCTCTGTGCAAAGACGACCGAGCACAAGTCCTTCGGCGTCAATCAAATGCCAAGCGCGCTTGACGTCAGCTGGTTTTGCAGAATATGTACGCATAAAAAGTTCCTTGAAATCTAGAATTAGCAACCGCCTGAGGGCTCTTCGCACTCGTTTAAACGGCCTCGTAATGATAGGGCCGAAACCAACCAAATAACAATCGGCCCAACAAAAATATGGGCTTTAGCGAGTAATCCCAGTATCCGGATATCCAACTTCAACTAAACATAAGCCTTGGGGTGGCGCCAGTTGCGAGGCCTCTGCTCGATCGCCCGAGCGAATCAAAGTCATCATGTCGCTACTCGGTCGCTTACCAACGCCGATATCAACGAATGTGCCCACTAGCGATCTGACCATCTGGTGGCAAAAAGCATTCGCCCTGATGTCAAAAGTAAATATGCCCTCACCCCTGTTGTGCCAAGTCGCCTGCATCACATTCCTCTTTAAAGAGACTTCGCGAACTTCAGGCTCGTTAGTCTCTGGGCCTTCAAGGTCAGGCTCAAGATCTTGCTTTGGCCGACGACAAAATGCCGAGAAATCATGCGTACCGATTATTGGATCACATGCCATGTGCAATGCGCGCAAATTAAGTGGTGCCACAACATGCCACGATGTCGAAACCAAAAATGGGTCTGGATACTCGGCGTTATAGATCGTGTATTGATAGTGACGCCAAATCGCCGAGAATCTCGCGTGAAACTCGTTGTTCGCCCAAGATGCGTGTCGAATAATAATTTCGGGCCCACACATTGAGTTCAATTGCTTCTGTAAAAGAGTTAGATCAACGTCATCACGCAGATCGCAACTAACTACTTGACCTCGAGCGTGTACACCAGTATCTGTGCGCCCAGCGGAAACAACAGGCACCGCTCGTTGAAAGATTTGTTGCAGTGCCCCACCGAGCGTGCCGGCAATAGTTTCAACACCCGGATTAATCGCAAAACCATGAAACTTCGCCCCGTTATATGCGACGACGAATCGTGCTCGGCGCATCACAGATGCTTTTATTTTTAGAACTAGATAAGTTCGATGCGCGCCATTGGTGCGTTGTCACCGTGACGTGGGCCAAGCTTCAAGATTCGAAGGTAGCCACCATTTCGCTCTGTGTATCGAGGTGCGACAACATTGACAAGTTTATTTGTCATTTCTTTGTCGCGAAGGTAACTCTGAATCTGACGAATGCGGTGCACTCGCATTGGGCTAGTGCCCTGAGCTTTCTTTGCCTTTGTAATTAGTTTCTCGGCGATTGGACGAAGCGCTTTTGCTTTTGTCTCAGTCGTTACGATGCCTTCAGCAGCGAACAAAGACGACGCCAAGTTGGCCATCATCAATCTTTCGTGTGACGAGCTTCCACCAAAACTTGGTCCGCGGCGTGGTCTTCCTGGCATAGTGAATCGTCTCCTTGATTATTTAGATATTTAAATTCAGTTGATACTCAGCAAAAATCTCGTTGGCTCAGAGGCGCAACGAGAGTCCTCGCTCATCAAGTTTTTGTTTGATCTCATCAAGGCTCTTCTGACCGAAGTTGGTGATGTTCATCAAGTCTTCTTCTGACCGAGTTAGCAACTCGCCAATCGTGTGAACTTGTCCGCGCTTCAAGCAGTTGCGTGGTCGCTCTGAAAGATCGAGGTCTTCAATTGGCATATCTAGATCGCCAGTACCACTTGAGTAACCAACTACTTCGCCGAGTTCAAGACCAACTGGCTCTGTAGTTAAGTTTGCCACGAGATCAACAAGCGAACGCAGAGTTGCACCAGCCGAAGCAAGTGAATCAACCGGAGTGATCGAGCCGTCTGTCTCAATATCGATAACAAGTTTGTCGTAATTAGTTGACTGCTCTACTCGAGTCGGTTCAACTTCAAATGTGACGCGACGAATTGGTGAGAAAATTGCGTCAATTGGGATGATGCCAATTGTCTTGCGAGCGCCATCACGATCTGACGACATGTAGCCCTTGCCGCGCTCAACCGTAAGGTCAAACACGAGCTTGCCTTTTGCTGAAAGAGTGGCAATTTTCTGGGACTTGTTAAGAATCTCAACATCTGGCGGGCACTGAATGTCACCGGCTGTGAGCTCCATTGGTCCTCTGACATCTACATGAAGCGCAATTGGATCGTCTGATGTAGACACCAGAACAATGTCTTTGAGATTGAGAATGATCTCAGTTACATCCTCGGATACACCCTCAATTGTGTCGAATTCATGCAGTGCAGATTCGAACTTTACGGAAGTAATCGCCGCACCAGGAATCGATGACAACAACATTCGGCGCAATGAGTTGCCGATTGTGTGGCCCAGACCTGGTTCTAGTGGACCGACCGAAAATTTCTGACGGTTGTTTTGTGGTGAGCCGATTGGTTCGACTGTCGGGCGTTGGATTACAAGCATTTTTTCTCCTTAGACAATTCTTTATTGGGGTTACTTTGAATAGAGCTCAACGATTAATTGTTCACGTACTGGTACATCAATTTGCTCACGCACCGGCAACTCGCGCACTGTTACTTGCTTGCCAGCTTCTGCGACGTCGATCCAGCCGACCATTTTGCGACCGAGAGTATCAATGTTGTGTTGGATGATGATCATGTTGCTCGCCTTTTCGGAGAGCGAAACAACTTCACCTTTTTGCAATGTGTACGACGCGATATCGACTCGCTTTCCATCAACTTTGATCAACCCGTGGCTTACAAACTGACGAGCCTGCGGACGCGATGCAGCCCAGCCGGCGCGGTAAACAACATTGTCAAGGCGCAATTCAAGTAGACGCAACAAGTTCTCACCAGTCGGACCAGTCAAACGCACAGACTTCTCGTAGAGATTGCGAAATTGACGCTCAAGCAAACCGTAAATGTATTTTGCCTTCTGCTTTTCTTGCAACTGCGCAAGATACTCGCTGCCTGCACCTTTACGACGCGAACGACCGTGGTGACCTGGTGGAAACGGCCGACGCTCAAGAGCCTTCGAGCCTTTTGTGTTTTCGAAAACGTTGACACCAAGACGGCGCGAGATGCGAACTTTTGGACCTGTGTAGCGAGCCATGACTTACGGCCTCTTTCGCTTTGGCTGAAGACAGCCGTTGTGTGGAACTGGGGAGACATCTTTGATGCCTGAAACTTCGATGCCAAGATTTTGAATTTGACGCAGTGCAGTGTCACGACCAGAACCTGGACCCTTGACGCGCACTTCAGCGCGACGAAGACCAAGCTCCATTGCGGCACGACCAGCTTTTTCTGCTGCCATTTGTGCGGCAAACGGTGTTGATTTTCGTGAACCACTGAAACCAACTCCACCAGATGATGCCCACGCGATTACGTTGCCCTCTGTGTCGGTGATTGAAACGATCGTGTTATTGAAAGAACTCTTGATGTGCACAATGCCGGTTGCGACATTACGACGCTCGCGCTTACGCTTTCGAGTTTTTGGTTTTGGATCAGCCATGGTTACTTCCTCACTGCCATTTTCTTGTTAGCTACCGTCTTCTTCGGTCCTTTTCGTGTGCGCGCATTTGTGTGTGTGCGCTGACCACGAACAGGTAATCCCTTGCGATGACGAGTGCCTTGGTATGAACCAATTTCAATTTTTCGTTTGATGTCTGTCTGCACATTGCGGCGACGGTCACCTTCAACGCTGAGGTTGTTCTCAATGAACATACGAATCTTGTTGACCTCAGAGTCAGTCAGATCGCGCACGCGAGTGTCTGGACTAATACCAGTTTCGCTGCAAAGTTTTTTCGCGGTAACGCGACCGATACCAAAAATATAGGTCAGACCTATTTCTAGGCGCTTCTCGCGCGGAATGTCGACTCCTGAAATACGTGCCATCTTGTCTCTCTCGCTCAGCCTTGACGTTGCTTATGACGTGGGTTTTCGCAGATCACCATTACGCGACCGTGCCGACGGATAATCTTGCACTTCTCGCATATTTTTTTAACGCTGGTTCTTACTTTCACTGCACGCCTTCTTGTCTTTATTTAAATCGGTAAGTAATACGACCTCTTGTGAGGTCATACGGTGTTAGTTCAACTTGCACTTTGTCGCCAGGAAGAATTCGAATGTAATTCATTCGCCATTCCTAAACTAGCTTTGCGACCGTCTGCATCAAAATAGGTAAATAAGATAGCGCTTGCACTCGTTGCGATTTCAGGGAATAGTTTTAACTCCTCCATCACATCCAGAATACGCTCAATCCCAAATGAGATACCCACCCCTGACATATTAGGTAATCCGAAGGCGCTAGTTAAATCATCATAACGACCACCACCCACAATAGATCCAAAAGGTACATCCACCGCCTTGCCTTCATAGATTAAACCCGTATAATAGCTTAAACCACGGGCTAACCTATAATCGAACACAAGATTCTCGGAAGAAAAACCATTCGTCTCTGATAAAGAAAGAACTTCTTTAATCTCTGCTAAGCCTTGTAAGCCTGTTGTGTTCGACCCAAAAAAAGCAGTTAATTTGGATATTTTCTCTTCATTTGTTCCTTCAAACAATACAAGATCCTTAATGGCAACCGTTTTCGCTTGTGAAAAACCATTTTCGACTAACTCCTTAGCCACAATGTCCCAACCAACTTTATCCAATTTGTCGAGAGCGACAGCAAAGAAAGAAAAACGAGCACTTTCGCCTAGCGTATCTACAATTCCAGCTAAAATCTTACGCGAATTAAGGTAAAGATTCACCCGAAGTTGTAACGATGAAAAGATTGATTGAAACAAGGCAATCAATTCAGCTTCATTTACCAATGAATCTGAACCAATAATATCAGCATCACATTGATAAAACTCTCTATATCGACCACGCTGTGGACGATCTGCCCGCCAAACTGGTTGAATTTGAAATCTACGGAAAGGGAAAGCTAAATCGTTGCGATTCATCGCCACGAAACGGGCAAAAGGTACCGTTAAATCATAGCGAAGACCTTTTTCAGAAATTTTAGTTGTAAATAATTTAGAACCAGCATCGATGTCAGATGGAAAGACGTTGGACAAATAATCACCACTATTTAATATC
>JAPKZT010000043.1 GCA_026393655.1 Actinomycetota bacterium
TCATAGTGTCATCGGAAGTTACGTCAATATTAATCCACGTCTCACGACTGGAGGATTTGTGAAAATTGAAGATTTCGCACAAATTAATATTTCTGTTGAAATTGTAAACAGAATCGTTATAGGTAGAAGCACAGTGATTGGTGCCGGTTCTCTTGTTTTGGAGAACTGTGACCCGCGGAGTCTGTATTACGGTCGACCAGCAGTATTTGTGCGAAGTATTTCACAGACTTCATAATTATTGAGACGCGCGCTTGCCGATTCGGCTTACGACTCGATCGTCGCCGCAATCACGAAACAATAACTCGCTAAAGAACTAGCTAGTCCCAGGCGTCGTCTTGGTTGTATGGTCGCGCACGAGTTGGTGCGCTGTCGCGCTTCCAAACTAGGACGCGCCGACGAAAGTAACAAACTTCCTTACCTGCTTGATTGAAACCTTTGCTCTCAACTGTCACAACTCCGCGATCTGGTTTTGACGACGAAGGTTTAACTTCAAGCACACGAGTCTCAGCATGAATCGTGTCGCCATGAAAAGTTGGATGCTTGTGCTGCAATGTTTCAACTTCAAGATTGGCAATCGCCGCGCCACTAACATCAGGCACGCTCATGCCAAGAACGAGCGAATAAACCAAATTTCCGACAACAACATTGCGACCCTGAACGCTTTGTTGCGCGAACCAATCGTTCGTATGCAACGGGTGGTGGTTCATTGTGATCATGCAGAACAAATGATCATCGGCCTCAGTAATTGTTTTGCCTGGCCAATGTCGATAAACATCGCCGACTATAAAATCTTCTAAATATCTTCCAAATGGTCGTTCGTGAATCGTCACGAGTTACACGCTAATTGCTACGGCGTCGTTCATCACGAATTTCACGCGACACAGGTATCTCATCGGTTTCAGCAAGTCCGTAACGCGGATCATATTTTGGCAACGTGATATCTCTCGTACGGTCAGTTGTGGCATTGCGTTCGACCCATTCGATTCGACTTGTTCGACTTTGGTTTCCGACATCTGCATATCGTTTGAGTGACTTCAACTCGCTGGCTTGTTTCAGCGCATATTTTCCGAATCGCAAACTCAAATAGCACCCACCACCAACCAAAATAGGCAACCAAAATTGCACAAGACGATAACTTAAAACGCTGACAGTGGCAGTCGTCGTTGAAAGTCCGAAACCGACGAGAGACGGAATATAAATACTCTCAACTAGACCGAGACCGCCAGGCGTGAGCGGAATTGAAGCGAAAATATTTGCAAGACCAAATGAGATCACAAGGCCAATGATGCTTACCGAGCCACCGAAAGCGCGCACAAAAACAAAAAGCGCAGCAATATCAAGACCCCAATTAAGCAACGCCCAAGACAAAACGCGAACAAGCAAGCCCGGCTCAGCTTTTAATCCACGCAATCTTTCGCCAAGATGGACTGCGACTTCGCCAGCTTTATCTTGGTCGAAGTGCAGTCGACGAGCGATCCAACGCATAACACGCTCTGCGCGACCTTGACGATCCACCAAGCCGACTACGACGCCAGCAGCAATAACCATGATTATCACGCCAAAAATTGCAGCCGTGCCGTAAAAAGCATTTACTCCGCGACCTGGAATCGAAATAATCAACCCGACCCACAAAATGACATTCAGCACAACCGCAGAACCAATACCTGCAGTTGCAAGTGCGAAACCAGCATCGCGACCTTCGGCGCCGGCGAGTGTGAGCATTCGAAAACCTAGGGCATTACTCGCGGCCGAACCACCAGGCACGAGACTGCCGAGCGACCGAGTAGAAAGTTGAATTCTAAATAATGTCCAGACGCTGACTTTGCTTGCATCTTCGCCAAGCGCGACGTGCGTCAACATTGAATAAAAAAACAGCGCAGCAAATTCGAGAAAAATACCTAATACGAGCCACTCTGTTTTAACTTCGCTGATTTTCTTCAATGCGTCGCCAAATCCAGGCACAATCGGTATCACAAAGATCCACAAAATCAGAGCAAAAATTGCCCAACGCACCCAACGCAGTGACGCACGTAACGCAGTGAACCTGAGTCGTTGCGGTACGAAACTCATCTGCCTATATTACGGCTTAATGGAGTCAAATTCAGCACTTATAAGTATCGTTTAACAGATGACTAATACTTCAAATACAACAGATTTGGTTATTGCGGCGCGCGCAGTTGAACTTTCTTCTGCGATCGTCGGCAAAGGTGTTCGCACACTTACTGCAACGGGCGGACCAGACACGCAACAAGTTCTTGCATACGATCTTGCGCACGCGGGCGCAGCAGTTGAAACAGCGCGCTCAATGCTTGACTACGGCGCAAAAGGCGAACTTGAATCAACTCTTACGTGTGCGTTTGTTGCAGACATGGTGCATGATTTAGTTTCGCGATTAATCGGCCGTGAAAAACTATGGGGTGTTGATCCATCAACGCTTGCCGAGTCGCACGACTTCGTAGAAAAATATCGTGACCCTAATTTGCTTGCATCGCTCGCCACCAAACCTGGCAAAAAACATTTAGACGATGACAACGAAATGGTGCAAGATACTTTTAGAAGTTTCGCCACCAAAGTAGTTGCACCGCACGCCGAACATGTGCACCGCGAAAATCTGGATGTGCCCGAAGAAATTATTTCTGGCCTTGCAGAAATCGGCGCCTTTGGTTTGTCCATACCAGTTGAATATGGCGGCTTCAGCGAAGGTGGCGACGGTGAATATATGGCAAGTTGTATTGCGACCGAAGAACTTTCTCGCGCGTCACTTGGCATTGGTGGTTCGCTGATAACTCGTCCAGAAATTCTCACTCGCGCGCTTGTCAAAGGTGGAACCGAGGCACAAAAACATGAGTGGTTGCCGAAACTTGCTACTGCAGAAGTAATGGTTGCCGTTGCGGTTACCGAGCCTGACTACGGCAGTGATGTCGCAACTTGGTGCACATTTGCGGCTCGTGCAAACGTTTTAATGTTGCTCGCCCGCACTGACCCAGACCGCACGAAATCTCATAAAGGATTAAGTGTGTTGATTGTGCCCAAGCCTCGTGGCGATGCACACGGTTTTGTTTTCAATCAACCTTCGGGCGGCCGAATGGAAGGTCGTCCAATTGACACGATCGGCTACCGCGGAATGCACTCTTACGAGATCGCGCTCGAAAATTGGTGGGTGCCGGCAGATCATCTGATTGGCGAAACTGCAGGACTCGGCAAGGGTTTTTATTATCAGATGGAAGGATTCGAAAACGGTCGCCTCCAAACTGCTGCGCGCGCGGTTGGCGTGATGCAGGCTGCATACGAAGCAGCCTGTGACTATTCGCAGAACCGAAAAACTTTTGGCAACAACATCGCCGAATATCAATTGACCCAAGTCAAACTTGGACGAATGGCAGTCGTGATTCAAGGTTCGCGGCAGTTCAGTTATGCAGTCGCCAAGATGATGGGCAAAGGTGAGGGGGCGATGGAAGCCAGCATGGTTAAGGCTTATGTTTGCAAAGCCGCCGAATGGGTAACGCGTGAGGCGATGCAAATTCATGGCGGATATGGCTACGCCGAAGAATATTCGGTGAGCAGATTATTTGTTGATGCTCGCGTGTTGAGCATTTTTGAAGGCGCGGACGAAACTTTGTGTCTTAAAGTTATTGCGCGACGAATGGTTGAGACAGCAAAAGCCAGTTAGCTAACTAGCGCAATAATTAACTAGCGCAATTATTAGCTGACGAAATCAATTAAGTCGTGCAGACTTTTAATCCGTTCACAGTCTGCACCGTCATGAAACCCATATGGGTCAAGCAAAATCGGTGATAAACCAGCGTTGCGGGCACCACCAACATCATTGATGTACGAGTCGCCGATATATGCGATCCGCTCGCGCGGCACATTCATCTCAGCAATCGCCTCGTCGAAAATTTCTGGTTCTGGTTTAGCCACGCCGACAACATGAGAGTCTGTAACGATTAAAACTGGCACGCCTGAGCCATCGCCTACTTGACAAACATTTTCGTTCGCCAAGGTCCGTTCAATTTGGCCACTGGCATTTGAAACTATGCCAATGCGAATGCCGAGCAAATGCAAACGCCATAGGCCGGCAACTGATTCGTGCAGTGGAAACCGCCATAAAAATGCGGAGAAAACTTTTAGCAGTGCGACAGCTGCATCTATAACTTTTTCTTCTGGCACACCCGCCTCGCGCGCATACGCCTCACGATATGAACTCCACGAAATTCGTTCTATTGAGTCGGCGGCCTGTAATGCAGTGGCCGCGTCGATTGCCGCCATGCCTGCATAATGACATCTCACAAGTACACCAAGATTTGTTGTGCCGCCGAACGGTTCAAGCACCATGCCAGTAGTCAACGGATCAGGAACGACGAAGACTCCACCCGCATCAAATAGCAGCGCATCAAAACGCTTGGTCATAATCTTGGGCTCAAAATTTGTGCGCTCAGTTATTTTGTGCGCTTCAAACCAGCACGACCACCGCGCGAAATAAATTTCAAAGCCATCTTGCGACTGGCTTCATCAATCATTTCTTCGCCAAACATAACCGCGCCTTTGCCTTCGCCTTCAGTTGCAGTCGTGTAGGCATCCAAAATTGCCCACGCTTTATCAAATTGTTCTTGCGTCGGCGAAAACACTTCATTCAAAATTGAAACTTGATCTGGGTGTAATGCCCACTTGCCGTCGTATCCGAGTGTGCGGGTGCGTTGACAATAATTTCTAAACCCGTCTGAGTCACGAATGTAGAGATACGGACCGTCAATAACTTGTAAACCGTTTGCGCGACCTGCCATCAAGATCTTTGAGAACACATAGTGAAAATGATCGCCAGGATATTCTGCGATTTGCACTCCGCCTGTGAGCACTGGCATCTCCATACTTGCCGCGAAATCTGCTGGTCCGAAAATAATTGTTTCTATTCGTGAACTTGCGGCGCAAATTTCTTCAACATTGATTAGTCCACGAGCAGTTTCAATTTGAGCCTCAATACCGATATGTCCAATTGGCAAGCCATTTGCAATTTCAACTTGACGTAACAACAAATCTGTCGCCACAATCTGCGCAGCGGTCTCAACTTTTGGCAACATGATTTCGTCAAGGCGCTCACCTGCACCGGCAACGACTTCAATGATGTCAAACGCTGTCCACTTTGTGCTCCAGTCATTGACGCGAACGCACATTACTTTGTCGCCCCAATCTTGGGTACGAATCGCGGTCGCAATCTTGGCGCGCGATGCTTCTTTTTCTTTCGGCGCTACAGCATCTTCAAGATCTAAGAACACCATGTCGGCAGGAATGCCCGGTCCTTTGCCCATCATCTTTTCTGATGAGCCTGGGATTGATAAACAACTGCGGCGTGGTAAATCTCGTGAGCGTGGTGACATATTTAAATACTATCTTTCGCGCGATTATATCGCGCTAGCCACGAGCGCAATTACATCGCGCTAGCCACGAGCGCGAAAAGATCGCGCAATTACATCGCGCTGCGGCGAAGAAGTTCGGTTGTTGGCGGGCACTCGGCAGTGAACGGCGTCGTGACATCATTCGACACGCCGTTGGGTGAAATAATTTGCGTGACCAGCGATACAGGCACAACATCAACCGGAGTTTCAAAATCAGCACGCACATCGGTGAGCATGCCTATCCACAATGCTTCAGGCAACCGCGTGCCACAAGATGTAACTAACCAAACTGGTTTTTGTTCGCAATATGCGAGCGCAGCAACTGCGTGACTTCCTCCGCTACACAACACATCAGACGCGCCAGTCGCCAAGGCTTCAATAATCACAACATCACATTGCGAAATCACCTGTGAAAGATTTTCATGTTGAACCAAAGTCACATCAACATCAATACTTTGCAATCGATCAACTGCCGCATCGCCATCACCGTTACTCTCGACGATGAAAATTTTCAGATCACCGCGCGGCGCTAGAGCATGCAAAGTCGCTGTCGGCCAGCCGACAATGCACACAACTGAATCTTGTGGCACTAGATCACGCAAAGTTTTTATAGTTTTGTCGGCCTCAAGTTCGTCTTCGCACCGACGAATCGCATCAAACGGATCATTCGCCCCGAGAACGTGACTACACAACCACCACAACGGGCCAACCGTCGGATGCCTCTGCACAATGCGACGCACAACAAGAACTATCCCCGCCGGCTCGTGACTTAGGCCACCCAAGGCCGAGGCCGTTTCACGCACCAATGAAACAGGGTCTGCCCCGCGTGCCCGCGCCACATACCGCAAATGCTCAATCGGGTGCATTTCCAAAACGCTACTGCCGACTTGCTACGGTCGTCGTATATGAATATTCAAACTTCCCCCGACACCCAACTGCAACCGCTCAATGGCGAGGCTCGTCCGCTTGAGCAATGGTTGACAACTTTTCACCTCGCGACGATTGTGCTCGACCCTTTCACAAATGAAAGTGCGTGGATCTTGCCAACCGCCGTGCGAATTTTGCGACAGTTCGCAGGTGCGTCAGTTCGAACAAACTTTGTGATCACTGCAACGCCCGATGAGGCCCGCGAATTTCTCGGACCACACGCAGAAGAATTTTTAGTGTTCTGTGATCCTGCACGCGCTTTTGTTAAACAACTCGGCGCAACAGAACTTCCTGCATTTGTTTATATTCAAATTGACGGCAGTATTCCAGTTAGCGCTCAAGGATGGAACGCCAAAGCCTGGAGCAGTGTCGCAGCACACATCGCCGACGCAGTCTCGTGGAATAAGCCCAGCATCCCAGTTGCAGGAGACCCGGGTACGTTCAAAGGTTCACCTGCACTCGTCTAAGTGTGTTTGTTCAATAACCTGTAGTTGTGGCAACTAAACAACCAGAACCATTTGTTAATTCAAAATTGTTACCGCTCGGGCCAGACAAAACTGTCTATCGAAAAATTTCTGCAGATGGCGTCTCACAAGTCAAAACCGAACTCGGAACCTTCCTTCGCATTGAATCATCGGCGATTACTTTGCTCACCCAAACCGCGATGCGTGACATCGCGCATTTGTTGCGCACTGAACATTTGCAACAACTTGCAAACATTCTCAAAGACCCAGAAGCAAGCGCCAATGACCGCTTTGTTGCACTCGATCTTCTAAAGAACGCGAGTATCGCCGCAGGCGGTGTATTGCCGATGTGTCAAGATACGGGCACAGCAATTGTCAAAGCATCAAAAGGTCAGATGGTTTTCACAAATGCCAGCGATGAACAAGCAATCGCTCAAGGAATCTACAACACATATCAAACATCAAATCTTCGCTACAGCCAGCTCGCGCCAATAACTATGTATGAAGAAGTAAACACGAATACAAACTTGCCAGCAGAAATAAAAATCTCAGCCACAGATGGCGATGAGTTCAAGTTTTTGTTTATTGCAAAAGGCGGTGGCTCGGCTAACAAGAGTTATTTGTTTCAAGAAACAAAAGCATTACTTAACGAAAAAGTTTTATTGCCGTGGTTGTTTGAAAAAATGCAAACTCTTGGCACGTCGGCGTGCCCGCCATATCACCTTGCAGTTGTAATCGGCGGCACATCGGCAGAATTCGCGCTAGAAACCGCAAAACTTGCCAGCACAAAATATCTAGATTCATTGCCGACAGCAGGCTCGCCTACTGGCCACGCGTTTCGCGACATCGAACTTGAAGCAAGCGTGCTGAAACTCGCACAACAAACAGGCATCGGCGCACAATTTGGTGGCAAATATTTTTGTCACGATGTGCGTGTCATTCGCTTACCGCGGCACGGCGCAAGTTGCCCTGTGGCTATGGCTGTTTCGTGTAGCGCCGATCGTCAAGCGCTTGGCAAGATCACCAAAGATGGTGTGTTTCTCGAACAACTCGAGCAAGACCCCGCCCGATTTTTGCCGGAAGTAACTAACACTGAGTTATCGGCTGATGTTGTGAATATTGATTTGAATCGCCCGATGAGTGAAATTCGCGCGACGCTTTCAAAATATCCGGTGAAGACGCGAATCATGCTGACCGGCCCAATGGTCGTTGCACGCGATATTGCACACGCCAAACTCAAACAACGACTTGACGCCGGCGAAGGTTTACCCGAATATCTAAAAAACTACTGCGTTTACTATGCAGGCCCGGCTAAAACTCCTGAAGGTTTCGCATCCGGGTCTTTTGGCCCGACAACTGCTGGTCGCATGGATAGTTATGTTGATGAGTTTCAAAGTGCAGGCGCAAGTTTAATCATGCTCGCCAAAGGCAATCGGTCAAAACAAGTTACTCAAGCCTGCAAAACATACGGTGGTTTTTATCTCGGATCAATTGGCGGCCCGGCAGCGCGACTCGCGCAAGACTGCATCACCAAAGTTGAAGTGCTCGAATACGAAGAACTCGGCATGGAAGCCGTATGGAAGATCGAAGTCAAAGACTTCCCTGCATTCATTGTGGTTGACGACAAAGGTAACGATTTTTTCGAAATTGTTAACGCCACAGCAAACGGCACGACAGTTCAAATTCGTAAATAGTGTCGCTGGTCGAAGAACGAATCTCTTGCCCACTCGGCGCATGGAGTGGTGAACCTGGCAGATGTCAGTTATGCAACCAATTAATTGAAACAACTCGTAGAAGAACTTGGTGCTCTAATAAATGTGCACGCGAGTGGCAACGAAATCACATTTGGCGTTTCGCCAGATCAGCAGCTAAGCGTCGTGCAAAATACCAATGCCAACAACAAGGTTGCACAGCAGAGCGTCGCGATTGCGAAGTGAATCACATATTGGCACGCAATGGTGGTGGGTATGGGCCCGGTTGTCATCATCATTTGAATCCAGATAAGAACGGTGTCGGTGGATTAGAAGTTTTGTGCCGAGCGCATCACGCCACGGTCACAGCAGCACAAGCCAAGGCACGCGCCGCCGCACGCGCAAAACTAAAAGCTACTGAAACGAAAACAAAAACGAAAAAATTAAAACCCGTTAAAAAATTAAAGAAGCGACTTTAATGCGCTGCGAGTTGCGGCAACTTCATCTGGGTCACTACTAAATTCAACTGCGGCGAAATCTGTCACGCCAACTCCAGCCAAATCAGCAACACGCTGTTTGACTTGCTCGGCAGTGCCCGCAATAACAATGTCTTCAGGCCCGGCAGCACCTTCGTGATCAAGCATTGCTCGATAACTCGGTAGTTGCCCATAAATAACAAATGCCTTCGCCGCAAATTCTTTTGCCTTAGCAACATTATTTGTTACACACACTGGTAGCGCCGCAATAACTCTCGGGGCTTTTCGACCAGCAATTTTTGCGGCTTCGTTAATTGTTGGCACAGTCAACGTCTTCAAAGTATTTGGACCCGTGCACCAAGTCAGCGTGCCGTCGGCGAGCGTGCCAGTGACTCGCAACAACTGGGGCCCAAGTGCAGCAACCACAACCGAAAATGGCGACGAGCCAACACCATAAAGAGAACCCTTTGTCGTATAAGTCTCGCCAACAAAATTAGACGCCTCGCAGCGAGCGAGTGGCATCAACACAGAAAGATATTCACGCAAGTGGCGCACTGGTTTGTCATATGACAAACCCAACATTCCTTCAACGACAACTTTGTGACTTAGTCCGATGCCGAGACAAAGTCGACCATTAGATGCTGCATTAACTGTGTGACTTTGTTGTGCAATGGCAATCGGATGACGCGGATATGTCGGCACAACACTCGTACCGATTTCGATTCGGGGTACTTCGCGACCAACAATTGCCAGTGCGGTCAATGCATCGTGCCCAAAAATATTTGGCGCCCAATAACTTGCAAAGCCATCGCGTTCAGCTTGCTTTGCCTCACTAACGACATCATCGATTGTCCCTGAGTTAACTGTTCCGCCGAAGATTCCGATTTTCATTTTGACACTCCTAAAATTATGTAAGGGTCAAATCATATAACTTGGCTTTTGAAATTATGGCACCGTAGTTTGTGCTGGTACCACAGGTTTGACTTCGCCTGTGGCGACAGTTGTTTGAGTCGGCGATCCTTCAACTGTGTCTACCGTGGCTGGCATTACACCTTTGCCAGCCGCCGAGTCATCTCTAAATTTTGAATCTAGACATTCACCCTCACGGAACGGTGCAATATCAAGTGCCCTAGCGACGGCTACTGAAAAAATACTTCGCCCGTTTTTAGAAAGATGAACACCATCGGGCGCCAAAACACCGTCTGATTTAGAGATTGTTGCCCAATCCAAAATCGAGACATTTTTAAATTCAACAGCCAAATCATCAAGAACTTGATTGACATCGCGCTGTGCGTTTCTGAACAATGAAGTATTCACCAAAAGAATTGGGCGTGGCGTCAGTTTCTCGATAATTTTGCGCATCTGTTTGCCATACGACTCTTTATTGCCTTCATAATTTGAGCCAAGAAACACGACGGCAGCGTCCCACCCAGATTCGGCGTTCATCCGTTTATCTAAAACACGAACTCCGAATTCGGCGAATCGACTGGCTTCGGCTTCAACTGCAACTTGCCAACCCAACGGCACTAGTGCATTGCACATCTCATTGCCATAACGCTTCGCAGTTGACGCCATTATTGAGTCGCCAATCATTAATAAACGATTGCCACCGGCTTTGGTGCCAATTAGGCCACCCTTGATATCTGGCAAATCAAGTTCGAAGCCTTCAGGAAGCGTGATCGCAGTGCCGAAGTCGTAACCGGGAATTCGCCCGACTCCAGACATCACTCCTGAACTGTTATCTCCGGTCAATGATCCGCAACTAGCGATTAGAAAAAGAGCGATTACAGCTGAAACTTGTTTTTTGGATTGCTTCAAACTGCCGTCACCTCTACTCGTGCATCATTAAAACATGCACCGCCGACAAGATCGTTCAAGTCGTCAGGTGCGAATGCATTTGCCGTCACGCCTTGCGCTGTCGCGCGCAACCATAATCCTTTAGGGATTGAACACACGCCTGGTCGCATCGTCGCATCAACAACCAAATCAATTTCAAGTGTTGCCTTGTCGTTAAAAACTTTGACTCGTGTTGAATCGCTAAGTTTGCGAGCATTCACATCTTGCTGATTCATATAAATCGCTACTCGCGGCGGATCAGTATCGGCGAACATTGAATTGATCGTATGCGAAGTAGCCGGGCTTAGCAGAACGAGCGGATATTCACTAGTCGCCGCACGAAACTTTGGCAGCGGAAGTTCGCTTTGCGCAGTGAATAACTGTGCTCGCTTGTGGTTGAAACTTGGCCATGTATCTCGAAATTGAACCGTTGTTCCAGGTTTACGAAACTGCACTGGCAGATTTTTTTGCTTCGCGACTCGATCGGCAATAAATTTAGGATCAGCGTTGAATTCATCGACGCTAAAACCAAGTCGAAGTGCTAGCGCCGCTGCGAATTCATTATTTGTTCGTGACTCACCGACTCGATCAATCACAGGCTCAATCACCTGCACGGAATACGAACCATACGAACCAACTACATCGTGCACTTCAAAATGTGTGGTCGCTGGCAATACCACATCTGCATACTTAGCCGTATCCGTCATCACTTGTTCGTGTAACACCGTGAAAACTTCTTCACGCGCCAGACCGGCAAGTATGCCAACTTGGTCAACAGCCGTGACTGCTGGGTTAGCACCCTGAATCACTAAAACTTTTGCCGCCACTGGCCACGCACCGATATCGCCGCGCAGCACACGCGCGACGTGATTCATGTTGAGTTCGCGACGAACTGGTCGCTCAATCTTTTCTGGCCAAGTCGCTTCGACATTTATTGAAAAGCCACCGCTCGTAGACGCCAGTACACCCGAACCAGGTGTTCCGAAGTTTCCAGCCACGACCCACAAACTCAACACAGCCAATACACCGCTACCGCCGTTGCGGTTGCGCTCGGGGCCATAACCCATCCGCAAAACTGCAGGCTTCGTATTTGCGATCAATTCAAAAAATTCGTGAATCTGCTCTAATGAAACACCACAAATGCGACTTGCGTCGTCAAGCGAATATTTACTTGCCGCTTCTAAAAACTCTTCGCTGCCAGTCGTGTGAGCATCTAAAAATTTGCGATCAACACTGCTAGTTCGAGCAAGTTCATTTGCGAGCGCGTATGCCAAAACGACATCGGTGCCGGGCTGTATTGCCAGATGCAAATCGGCGCGAGATGCGGTGCCTGTTACGCGTGGGTCAATGACAACTATTTTTCCGCCGGCTTTTTGAACTTTGGCAAGCAATGGCAATAAATGTGTGCCGCTTACAGCCGGGTTGGCCCCCCACACAACAACAAGTTTGGCTTCAACGACATCAAGCGTGTCGATGCTTAACATGTCGCCAAAGACTTGATCCCATGCTGCACTGTAAGTCGCCGCACAAATAGTGTGCAGAATTTCTGGTGCTCCAAGTCGTGCAAACAAATGAGGTGTCAAATATTTTGCTTCAAGTTTCGACGATGACGAGTTATATAAATACGGCAACACCGAGTCAACGCCGTAATCGCGAATTGCATCGCTAATTTTTGTCGCAACTAAATCAAGTGCTTCGTCCCATGTTGCTTGGCGAAACTCTCCACTACCCTTCGAGCCGACTCGAATTAACGGCGTCATTATTCGCTCTGGCGAATAAACGCGATCGGCGTGGTGCTTAACTTTTTTGCAAATCCAGCCGTCAGTTAGTGGATTCGATAGCTCATCTACCGGCGCAGCATCAATTTTTGTAATTCGGCCAAGCGCAAGTGTTACTTCAAGAGAACATGCATCTGGGCAATCGAGCGGACAAGCAGTTCGGACCGAAACTTGACCCCCAACATTCTCCATCGCTCTATTATCGCACGACAAAACGATGTGCGAGCGGGCTATTTTTCTGTTGGCTTTTCGGTTGAAAGTTCGTCGAAAGTGTCGATGTTACGAAGTTGCTTAAATTTGTACCAAAAAATGCCAACTATTCCGAGTGTTGCAATGCCGCCGCCAATTACGGTCGCTGGCACACCAACTGCTTGAGACATTGCACCAGATTCAAAAGCGCCGAGTTCGTTTGTCGCGCCAATGAAAACATTTTCAACTGCCGCAACTCGGCCCCGCTTGTCGTCTGGTGTTACCAGTGGCACGATTGCTCCGCGCACAAAAACGCTGATCATGTCACCCGCACTGAGAATCATCACTGCAAAAAATGCCACCCAGTAGTTGTGCGTTAACCCAAGCACGATCGTGCCAGCGCCAAACACACCAACAGCAATCAGCATCGCCCGGCCAACATGGCGTCGAATTGGTTTAAATGCCAATAACGCAGCAGTGCTTGCCGCACCAATACCTGCCGCGGCGCGAAGCCAGCCGTATGCAACATCACCAACAAGTAATTGATCTTTTGCAATCACGGGCAACAACGCAATCGCACCTCCAAATAGAACTGCAAAAAGATCAAGCGAAATCGCCGCCAGCAAAATCGGTGTGCGCTTAATAAATCGCAAACCCTCCATCGCCGAATGCAATGTCGGCTTCTCAGTCTTTGCAGGTTGATCTGAAATAATTTTAAGTTTGATCCGTGAGACCAGAATAATTCCGAGCGCAATCAAACCTGCAGCTGTTGCATACGCAATCCACGGTGCTGCCGCATAAAGAAACCCAGACATCGCCGGGCCAACAATCATCGCACTTGTCCAAACTGTCGAATACATCGCCACCATTTGCGGCAAACCGTTTTCTGGTGCAATCATTGGGCCGATAGAACGCATCGCCGGTGTTACAAATGCTCGCGAGGTGCCATAAAAAACTGCGATCACAAAAATTGGAAACACATTTGTTGGATTTGTCAGTGAATAAGCCACAAGCGCCAACGAACACGCAAGTTCACCAAACATCGCCGCTACAGCAACGCGGCGACGGTTATACCTATCGGCGACACTTCCCGTAACAAAAACCAATAACGCGATCGGCAAAAACTCGGCAAGCCCGAGCCAGCCAATATCAAGTTCGCGACCAGTGATGTCGTAAATGTGCTTGCCAAGCGTCGCGGCTTGCAACATCAGGCCGATATATAAAGCCGAGTTCGCAATTATGAAAGATTTAACTGCTGGAGTTTGAAACACCTGGCGAGCCGTCATTTTGACTTCGCTGTTTGGTTCTGACGTATTCACTTCGCCCTTACGATACTTGCTTTTGCGCGTTTAGAGACATATATATAGTCTGTTTGAATGACACTCTCACCGCTCGCTAAACAAACCCGATTTATTGATGGTCTCGGCCAAGCAGAACTTGTTAGTTCAGGCAAAGTTTCAGCACTCGAACTTCTAGATGCCGCGATTGAAAGAACTGCAGAATTTAATCCGCCGATTAACGCAATCAACATCACATGGTTTGAACACGCTCGCGAACTTGCAAAGAAATTCAAAGCAAACTCGAAGCACAAGTTTGGTGGTGTGCCATTTATTTTGAAAGATCTCGGTAGCCCATATGCGGGGCAACATATGTCAAACGGCAATATCGCACTTAAGAATGCAAAATATATTGCACCGACAAACTCAGTTCTTGTTCAACGATTTATTGACACGGGTTTAATTACTTTTGGTCGCTCTAACACTCCAGAGTTTGGCAGTGTGCCAGTCACCGAGCCACTTGCTTGGGGCGCTACCCGAAATCCGTATGATCTTTCGAAATCACCAGGTGGCTCGAGTGGTGGCAGCGCGGCAGCAGTCGCCGCCGGAATTATTCCGATGGCGCATGCCAGCGATGGCGGCGGCAGTATTCGCGTGCCGGCTTCATGTTGCGGCCTTGTCGGTTTAAAAACTTCGCAAGGACGAATCTCTCTTGCCCCATTTGGTGACGAAGCAAACTTCAGCGTGCACTTTGCCGTGACCAGAACTGTTCGCGACACGGCTGCGCTACTCGACGCCACACATGGCCCGGGCGTTGGTGACCGCGTTATCGCCGCCGCACCGACAAGACCATACATGCAAGAAGTTGGCGCAGACCCGGGCAAACTTCGCATCGGTTTTCTTGATCATCATCCAGTTGGTGGACAAATGGATTCTGAGTGCATCACCGCGGTGCGCGACACTTGCAAACTTCTTGAGTCTCTTGGGCATCATGTCGAGAGTTCATGGCCGAAAGCACTTGAGCAAGCAGACTTCTCCGGAAAGTTCACTGCGATGTGGTCTACAAACATGTCGATCGCTCGTGATCTTTTGGGTCAAATGCTCGGGCGCGAAGTTGTCAAAGACGACATCGAATTCATGAACTGGGCAATGGCAGAATTCGCCGGCACAAAAACCGCAACTGATTACGCCAGATCGGTTGTTGCCGCGGTTAATTATCGGAGACTGGTTCAACAGTGGTGGGCAGATGGCTGGGATCTTTTGGTTACATCGACAATGGCGCGACTGCCGATGCCCATCGGCACAATCAAAAACGAACCAGAAAATCAAATGAACTCGCTAAAAATTGCTGGCGAATGGATTCCGTCGACACCGCCGTTTAATACGACAGGTCAACCAGCAATCAACGTTCCATTGCAATGGACACCCGAAGGCATTCCAGTTGGCATTCAAATTGTTGCCGCTTATGGACGTGAAGATTTATTAATTCGTGTTGCATCACAACTTGAGACTGCCCAACCTTGGGCGCATCGAACGCCAAATCTATAAAGATTTAGTGAGCGGTCGAAGAATCGGCTTCGCAAAAACTGCATAACCGACCATCACCACGGCAAAAATAATAAACGGCCCGCGTAAACCAAAATATCGCGCGCAGACTCCGCCGAATGCGGCGCCAAAAGGCACTACTCCCCACGAAACTGTGCGAAAGGCGGCATTCATTCGACCAAGCATTCGTGTGGGTGTGAGTTGTTGACGAAGTGTTGTATTGATGATTGTCCACAGTCCATTACCTATGCCCATCAACACGAACATAATGACTGCAATATATTTATCTGACGTCACAGCAATGCCCACAGATGAAATAGCCCAAACTCCAAGGGCAAGAGCGATTGTATTTGTTGGCCCGAATCGATTCGAAATTCGCGAAACAAAAAATCTACTAATAATTGTGCCGAGAGCCGAGCCAACAGAAAGCGCAGTAAAAGTTATGTTACTGCTGTGCAAAATATCTGAAGTATAAAGAACAAGTAACGCACCTGATGCAAAATAAAAAAAGTTAAGCGCTGCCAAAATAAACGTCAAGCGTCGAAGAACAGCATTGTCACGAAGAAAGCGCACACCGTCGAGCATGTCGTCACGCAATCTTGTGGTTGCTGGCTCAACTGCGTGAACATCAGGGATGCTCTTGACTAATGCGGCCGAACCGGCAAAAGCAAAAGCATCAGCGACAAATGGCAACGACGACGACGCGTTAAATAAAACGACGCCGAGTGACGGGCCCACAAATTGAGCGCTCAGCACTTGCACACTTGTAAATCGAGCGTTGGCTGTGAGAAGTTCTTCGGGCTTTACAATGTCAGGGATAATCGCCTGCGCACAATTTGTATGCAGCGTCTCACAAGTGCCGAGCAAAAAAGAACAGATATATAAAACCCAGATCGAAGTTTGATCGGTGATGATTGATGCGGCCAAACAGCCAACGATCACAAAGCGCGAAATATCTGCGCCAATCATTAGTTTGCGGCGATCTCGTCGGTCAGAAATTGCGCCTGTTAACAACGAAAATAAAAGCCACGGCAATTTGGTTGTGATCGTGATTCCTGCAATCAGCACCGGGTCTCGTGTCAGCAACGCCGCCAACAATGGAAACGCCGTAAGAAACATTCCGTCACCAGTGCACGATGCCGCAACAGATAACCACAGAGATCTAAAGTCTCGCCCGAGCGATTTATTGTTTTTTCGCTCGCTCATGGCTTTGTCTTAACTTACTAGTGAAAAATCATTGCACTGATCACTGTGTTGACGCAGGCACTGCGACGAAGCAAATATTGATCGCTCCAGCGATCATTGCGTAGGCGCAGGCACTGCGACGAAGCAAATATCGATCGCTCCAGCGATCATTGCGTAGCCATAGCAACGCGGTCGTCGCCTTCAGGGTTGCGCCACGACCGCCCGGCAGGCTCAACAATCACGCGCTGCAACGCCGAATCGGTAAATGTAAACGGAGACTCAACACCGCGAATCACCGATGATCCGCGCAAATAACCAACTGTCATACCAAACACACCGAAGAACACCGGCACGGTCGCAGGTATCGCACCAGAGCCAACTGGCAAGTCGTCATAATACAAAGACACCTCGCCTTTGAAACGACCAGTTGACTTAAATTCAACTCGCAACGTGTGTACTCCGACTGGCACATCAACTTCTGCTGAAACACAGAAATAATAGAGATCTAAAAAGTTATGAACATAATGCAAGCGGTTGTCTTTGACGTAAACGGCATAACCCCCTGCGCTACTTCCTTGGGCAATAATCGCACCCTCAACACCAGTTGCAGGCACAGTAACTTCGGCCAAAATATCAAACGATCGATTGCGCAAATTCGGTGCAACCAATGGCGGTATCGCACCAATGCCTGGCCGATATTCGTATCGCTCTTGTCGATATCGCTTATCACCGAACTTTCCTGGTTGATTATTCAGTGGCAGAATTTGTTGCTTGTCGGCGAGATCCCACCACAACGCAATCATCTCTTTCAATTTCTCAGGATGCTGTGAAGCAAGATCATTCGTCTCTGCGAGATCTTTTTCAACGTGGTACAACTCCCATTGTTCAGCGTCGAAACTTATATTCGGGTCGGTGCCGTCATAACTTGGCGTGCCAGGCAAACCAGGCAATTGATGAAACACAACCGCTTTCCATCCGTCGTGATACAACGCGCGCGAACCGAGCATTTCGTAACACTGCGTCACGTGTTTGCTCGGTGCTTTCGCATCGCTGAGTGTGTGCGCAAAACTCACACCTTCAATTGGCTGCTGTTCAACACCAGCAATATGTGTCGGCGCATCAATACCAATTAGTTCGAGCAAAGTCGGCATCACATCTACCGAGTGCAAATATTGTGTGCGCACTTCGTTTTTGGCCGCGAGTTTTTTTGGCCAGTGGATAATTAACGGGTCGGTGACCCCACCCTCGTGAGTTTCACGCTTCCATCGTTTGAACGGTGTGTTGCCTGCCCATGCCCAACCCCACGGATAATGATTGTGTGCCGCTGGCGTGCCGAGTAAATCAATTCGCTTGATGTTCTCTTCAAGACTTTCCGGCATGAAGTTAAAGAAAAACATTTCATTGAAAGAACCTTTCGGTCCACCTTCAGAACTCGCACCGTTGTCGCTCATCACGAGAACAATCGTGTTGTCAAGTTCGCCAAGTGACTCAATGTGTTTGATCACTCGACCAACTTGAGCATCGGTGTGAGTCAAGAAACCTGCGTAGACCTCCATCATTCGTGCATAAAGTCTTTTCTCATCGGCACCGAGACCCGCCCACTCTGGCACCCAATGTGGTCGCTCGCTTAGAACAGTGTCGCTCGGCAATAAACCAGATTTTTTCTGTCGTACAAAAACCTCTTCGCGCCATGCATCCCAGCCGTGATCAAACT
>JAPKZT010000294.1 GCA_026393655.1 Actinomycetota bacterium
CGAATCGCCCTCGCCCGCACGCATTAACTGTCTACAATGTTATGGTGATCGCTGAGAGTTCCGAGATGAAGTCATATCACCGACCCGACATACAAGGGTTGCGCGGTGTTGCAGTATTGCTTGTTGTTATCTATCACACTGGGATTGCGTTACCAGGTGGTTTTATCGGTGTGGATATGTTTTTCGTGATTTCAGGTTTTGTAATCACCCAAGTTTTGTTGCGTGAATTTGAAGAAACTGGAACGATTCGCTTACGTAACTTCTATGCCCGGCGTGCTCGCCGTTTAATACCAGCAGTTGGACTTGTATTGCTGTTTACCTTGGCGGCTTCATTGCTTGTGATGCGCCCTTCTACGGAGTGGACTGAAGTTGCTCGTACCGCAATTGCATCAATCTTTTTTTCAACAAATATTTTTTTTATTCTTTAAAACTACAATCAGTTAACTGAAAATCCGTTGCGTCATCTTTGGTCCTTAGGTGTTGAAGAACAGTTTTATTGGTTTTTTCCGTTACTGCCGTATTTTCTCTTGCGCCGTAAAAACGTTATTCGTTTAAATCAAAAATTACTTATTTATCTCGCCGTTATCGCGGTCACATCGTTGTCACTCTGCATCGCACTGTCAAATGGGTTTGATTTTGGATATTTCTTAGGGTCGAGACTCGCTTTTCATCTTGAATTTCTCGGCCATCTCGGTATTTACCCGTACGACCACTGGCCACAAAAAGTCGCATTTTTTAGTGCGCCAACGAGATTTTGGGAAATCTTAACTGGGGCGCTACTTGCTCTATCTAAATTAACTTCTCAGAATATAAAGTCGTATCAGTTTCGAATTTTTAAACTCGTCGGGTGGACTGGAATCCTGGTACCAATATTTCTGTTGAAGACGTCAATGAAGTTCCCTGGTTTCCTAGCAGTAATTCCAGTGTTAAGTACGGCAGCTTTGCTTTACTGTGGTTGCGACGTTCGTACAAGATTTAGTTTTGTGGACTCTAAAGTGATGCGATTTTTTGGTGATATTTCCTATTCTTGGTATTTGTGGCACTGGCCGTTGATTGTTTTTCTTCCACGTATTTTTCCAACATTCGCACTTATGAAGTTTGTAGCAGCACTTTTATCCGTGATTCCTGCATATGGATCGTTTCGGTTGATTGAGCAAAGATTTCGCACCCATAGCAAGGCTGGTAAAAAAAATATTGCTTCAATTTCAACCTTTGCCATTGTGCCGCTCACTCTGTCGCTACTGATAGCTTCGAGCGGCGTCAATTTCATAAAGAGTGATCTATTGCCGAAGTACGAAAAAAGTTTTGCGTTAAAGAACGATTGTGCTTCAGTTAAGTTCAAGGAGAATTGGGCAGCTAGCTGCAATTTCGGTACAAGTGGCTCGGGGTTTCGGGCTGCGATCGTCGGAGACTCTCATGCAGGTGCCGCAAGTGATGCGGTCTTTGAAGTTGTTAATGAATTTGGTGGCGAATTACTTGTTGCCCCAGCAAGTTCGTGCCCATTTTTATTGAATATTAAATTAGACGATCTGATCTGTGAACAATTAAACAAGGATCGGGCCTCGGCCATCACAAATTTTAAACCCCAAGTAGTTTATTTAGCGAATGATTATTTGTTCTTGCTGAGTCGAGAATCGGTAAACCTAGGTGATGTAACAGACCATTTCAGACAAACTTTGCAATGGTTTTCTGATATCGGTATCTCGACAATTGTTCAAGGCCAGGTCCCAACTTGTGAATACGATATGTCCGTGTTAAATAAAGTTTTAAAACATTCGATGCGATGTCTAAATAAAGAGTCAAGTAAAACAGCTGCTTACGAAATATCTAGAGTTCTTAAATCAATCGCTGATGCATTTACGAATACCAATTTCGTTGATCCCTTGCCAATAATTTGCCCCGACAGTGAATGTGAACCTTTTATTGGCCAGATGTCGATTTTTGAAGGTAGGACGCACTTAACTGTGACTGCTAATAAATTGCTAAAGCCCGAAATAGAAGAAGTGGTTCATCGGTTGATTTCGCAAGTTGCTCCCTAAATAAGAAGTGTTCCGTCGGGGTTGAGGTTGACTTTGCGGCCGACCCATTCGTCGGCGCATAGTGCTTTTGCGATTTGACGATCAGTTGAACTTGCCCATGCGCGTCGCGAGTCTTTGAGCAACACTGCGGCGATGGCAGTTTCTGGTGCGCCGTCGCGATCATGCATCACGGTGTAAGCCTCAATAGTTGCTTGGCCCGCGACATCGCTTGCGGCCTCATCAGTTGAAGCCAACTCGCGTTTATCAAGCGAGTCGATTTCCGCTTGTGGCGAACCATAGCGGAAACCCTTTTTTGCTGGCTCAGTCGAATAAACACCGAATGAATGTTTCGTTGCGTAACCACCATTGGCCCAGATGAAACCATCTTGCTTTGAACCTGTGTCGTTGCGAAGTTTTGTCATCATTGTGGCGATTGCGTGCATCACATAATTGTTCCACGGCCCACCCGCAAAAGATAAACCACCAGTGATTGTGAGTTGTTGATCAAGCGACAAGTTCAGCGACTGTGCGCCGAGTTGCACAGCCGATGGAAAACACGAATATAAATCAACTAACGAAATATCACTAAGCGCAACGCCAGCGAGTTCGCACGCCATCGCGCCGCCAAGTCGTACGGCAGGTGTATCAGAAAATGAAAATCGGTTTGAGATGTAATAGTGCTCGTGGCAATCTGCGCCAGAAACTGGAAAAACCCAGCGATCTTTTGAGATGCCAAGTTGAGTTGCTTTCTCGGCTGAGCAAATGATTAACGCCGCTGCCATGTCAACTTGATTATTTGAGTTCATCACTTTGCGATATGGTGAGCCGATCATTCGGTTTTTTGTTGAGACGGTGCGAATCTGTTCTGCACTGAGCGCAGTTTGACTCCACGCGTTCGTATTTGTCGCAGCCACACCACTGAACCTTGCCCAAAGTTCGCTAATGATTTGATCGTGTTCGGCGATGCTTCGTTTTGCTTTGGCTCGAATCGCAGTTTCAAACATTGGATAAATCTGCACTGGTAGAAAAATCTTTCGAGCGATTTCTTCGGGGCTGCTCATCGCCGCGTCATCTATAATTTGTAGCGGTGCTGGGGTACCCTGCGCTTCTGGTGTCCAGTTCAGCGTTACGTTTTCGCGTTGCGCTCGCGATCGCGAATAACTTGATTCACCGCCAGCGATTATCGCGATGTCCAACTCTCCATTTTGAATTTCTCGCGCAAGTTTGTTGACAACCAACTGCGGCATGTTGCCTCCGTGCGGAGTGATGCCAAGTGAGCGTGCATTTATCCCAAGAAGTTTGGCCACAGTGTGCGCAGGGTTTGCGTATCGCCACGACAACATTCGCACGATATTTAGCGCGTCAACATCGGGCACAGTGTTTAATCCGGCATCAGTTGTTGCATTTCGAATCGCGTCAGCGATCAGCAACGCAGGCTCGCGTGCGTCAGCCAAAGTCGCCGCGTGGTTGACGATTTGCCCTTGCCCAACAAGCACAGGAGTGTGCGGGTCAATCGACATAACTACTCACAATACGCCGAAACTTTTGGTACTCACCGAAATATCGGGCAGTCTGCTTTCGGGAAGTCTGCTTGGCGCAATACACTTTTAGCGTGAAGCGCATTGCGATTGGGTCTGATCATGCTGGTTTTGAACTCAAGCAACATTTGATTTCTTATCTAGCCAATAAAGGGCTGACTGTTGACGACCATGGCACCAACTCAACGCAGAGTGTCGACTATCCAGAAATTTGTGCCAATGTTGCTCGCGCGGTGCGAGACGACAAAGCCGATATCGGAATCGTTCTCGGTGGCAGCGGGCAAGGCGAGCAAATTGCGGCCAACAAAATAGTCGGTATCCGTGCTGCATTGTGTAACGATCTTTATTTGGCCGAAATGGCGCGATCGCATAACAACGCAAATGTTCTTTCGATTGGCGCTCGAGTTGTTTCGCTCGAACTTGCAGAACAGATCGTTGATAAGTTTCTCAGTACGCAATTCGAAGGCGGAAGGCATGCACCGAGAGTTGCGCAACTTCACGAAATTGAACTTGCCGAAATCAAACTATCTCAAAACGAAAGCAGCAAATAATGCCTTGGCCGTCTGAAACAAACCGCGATACAACAACTTTTGATCTTTTAGAAAAAGAGCGCGTTAGACAATCAACTGGCTTGCAATTAATTGCCAGCGAGAACTTTGCGTCACCAGATGTCATGGCCGCAACTGGTTCGGTGTTGACAAATAAATACAGTGAGGGCTATCCGACAAAGCGCTATTACGGCGGTAACGCAGTTGTTGATGATGTCGAGGCACTTGCAATTGAAAGAGTCAAAAAACTTTTCGGCGCCGATCATGCAAATGTTCAACCTCACTCTGGCGCGAGTGCAAACATGGCTGTGTATCTCGGCCTACTTAAACCGGGTGACACAGTTTTAGGTTTGAGCCTCGATCACGGCGGGCACTTGACGCACGGTTCGCCAGTCAACGCAAGTGGAATTTTGTATAAGTTTCATTCTTTTAAAGTCGGCGCAACCGATGAGCGGTTGAACTTC
>JAPKZT010000216.1 GCA_026393655.1 Actinomycetota bacterium
ACCACAAAACTTCTTTGAGATGTTTAGTAACCCCGTATGGCAACCACCTCTCGGCGTGCTTGGAACAATGCTCACACTTGCCGCCGCACTGACTGTTTTCAGCAGTGTTTTTTACATTATTGCAACGAGCGACCCTGAAAATAATCGTTGATACAGCAAATTACTCAGGCAGAATAGACAGGTGAACTCGCAACCCAAGACCCTTGCACAAAAAGTTTGGGACCGCCACGTCGTCAGTTCTGGAAAAGATCAACCAGACCTTATATATATAGATCTGCACTTAGTCCACGAAGTTACAAGCCCGCAAGCATTTGACGGCTTGCGTCTCGCAAACCGCACGGCGCGTCGACCAGACCTCACAGTGGCGACTGAAGACCATAATGTGCCAACAGAAAATATTCACCTGCCGATTGCTGACGAAATTTCGGCCAAACAAATTGAAGTGCTCCGCAAAAACGCCAAAGATTTTAAAATCACGCTCTACCCAATGGGAGACGCTCGACAAGGCATTGTGCATGTGATCGGCCCAGAGCAAGGTCGCACACTGCCTGGTATGACAATTGTTTGCGGTGATAGCCACACAGCAACGCACGGCGCATTTGGTGCACTCGCATTTGGTATCGGCACGAGCGAAGTCGAACATGTTTTAGCAACTCAAACTCTGCCCCAAGAACGTCCGAAGTGGATGAGCGTTACGGTAGACGGCGCAGCGCCAAAGGGTGTCACTGCAAAGGACATCATCCTTGCTGTGATCGGCGAAATTGGCACAGGCGGCGGCATCGGCCACGTGATCGAATATCGCGGCTCGGCAATTCGCGCGTTGTCAATGGAAGGTCGAATGACCGTTTGCAATATGTCGATTGAAGCTGGTGCACGTGCTGGGCTTGTCGCTCCAGACGATACAACTTTTGAATACTTACGCGGTCGCGAGTTTGCACCGAGTGGCGAACAATTTGAAGCAGCGATTGCTGATTGGAAGACTTTACAAACAGATGCCGGCGCTGTGTTTGACAAGCAAGTAACTATTGACGCAAGCAAACTTTCGCCGAATGTAACTTGGGGTACGAACCCAGCCCAAGTTGTATCGCTAAATGGTTTAGTGCCTACACCAAGTGACTACAACGATGCGACCGAGCGTGACAGCGTGACGCGTGCGCTTGAATATATGGGGCTAGAAGCGGGCACCGCGATTCGTGACATCAAAGTTGACACCGTGTTTATCGGCTCTTGCACCAATTCTCGAATTGAAGATTTGCGTGCGGCCGCAGATGTTGTTCGCGGGCGAAAAGTAAAAGTAAAACGTGTGATGGTTGTTCCAGGAAGTCATGCCGTGAAATTGCAGGCGCAAGCCGAAGGTCTTGACAAAATTTTCATTGAAGCCGGCATTGACTGGCGTGAACCGGGTTGCTCAATGTGCTTGGCGATGAACCCAGACAAACTTGCACCTCAAGAACGCGCGGCCAGCACATCAAATCGTAATTTTGAAGGCCGACAAGGTCGCGGCGGTCGCACTCACTTGGTCTCACCTGCAGTTGCTGCTGCTACTGCAGTTGCTGGCCATTTTGC
>JAPKZT010000164.1 GCA_026393655.1 Actinomycetota bacterium
GCCTGGACAATTCTCACTGACTTAGAACTCATCGCACCGTGTCTACCTGGCGCACAACTAACCGAAATCGACGGCGACACTTATTTCGGAAACGTCAAAGTCAAAGTAGGACCGATCCTTGCTCAATTTGATGGCCAAGCCCAATTTCTTGAGCGCAACGAAGCCGAGCACCGTGCAGCACTTAAAGGTGAAGGTCGCGACAAATCTGGCAAAGGCAGCACCTCGGCAACCATCACGGCGCGACTTGAGGCCGTTACAGATACGTCTACGAAATGCTTGGTCCACACTGATCTTGTAATCACGGGAAAATTAGCGCAATTCGGGCGCGGTGCACTCGCTGATGTCAGCGACAAGATTCTGGCTATGTTCGTTGAAAATCTGAACAAATTAATTGCCGCATCCTGATTGACTAGATCAAGATCCTCAGAGCCAGCCGAAGCTAGCCGGCCGATAAAACCTCCGTATATGCTTTAGTACCAATCAATACTATAAAGGGGATAATTAATGACAGATTCAATTAAGTTCCGACGCGGTCTCGCGTTGGCTGTAACTGGCCTACTCGCGCTTACTGCGTGTGGCGGAAGTTCAGAGTCAACTGATACAACAGTTGCTGCTAGCGCCGACACAGTTGCCGCTGGTGAGTCAGCAGCAGACATTGCTGCCGCTCGTGTTGCAAAATACTTGCAGACAAACTCAACACTAAACATTGGTGATGCTCCAGCAGCAGCACCTGAAGGTAAGACCGTGTTTTACCTGGAGTGTGGCGTAGGTGTTTGTGCTGAAATCAAAGTTGGAGTAGAAGCAGCAGCCAAGGCTCTTGGTTGGACATTCAAGACAACTGCTCACCAAGACACACCTGAAAGCGTTTCTGCAGCATTTGATGCCGCAATCGCTGCAAAACCAGATGTCGTATTTTGGAGCGGAGACCCACGCGAGTGGATTAGTGCACAACTTGAGACTCTTGCGTCAATGAAGATTCCAGTTATTGCATGGTCGCTACCAGAGGCTTACGAGCCAGGTGACGTTGTCGCAGCAAACATTTTGTCGGCTGATGATTACTACTTCTACGGCGTGTTGATGGCTGACTACGCAGTTGCCAACAGCAAGAACAAGGACATTCGATTCGTCGGATTGCCAGTGTTCCCAGTTCTCTCACTTGTTCAACAGGGTTTCACCGATGAACTTGCAAAGATCTGCCCAGAATGCAAACTTGAGACACAAGAAGTTGCGATTGCCGACCTTGGTGTTAACTTGCCAGGTCAAATTGTCTCTGCATTGCAGGCTGACAAGAATCTTGACTTCATTGTTTACGCTTTCGGCGGAATGATGTACGGAGTACCAGACGCACTCGATGCAGCTGGATTGATCGACCAAGCGAAAGCAGTTTCGCAAGCTGGTGGACCAATGAACTTTGATTTCATTGCAAAGGGTCGTCATCAAATGGGTGAAGTTGCACTCGCTTCCGAACTTCTCGGATGGCGCGCAGTTGACATGGCAGTAAGTCTTTTGTCAGGTGGCAGCGTTTCAAAAGCACCGGCATCAGAGACAATCACAGGTCACTCAGATATCGGTTTGAACGGTTTGCCATTGCAAATCTTGCAAGCAGACACAATCAAAGACCCAACTAAGGCATGGTCAGGAATCGAAGGATTCCAGGATCAGTTCCTTGCTCGTTGGGGAAAGAAGTAATTAGAAACTAATTAGTCAGTATTCGGGGTAATCGTCGAACAAAATTTGTTCGGCGGTTACCCCTCTGACGTTTATACGATTCTCGTGTCATGAATGAGCCTGCTTCAATTCTCGATATCCGCTCAATATCGAAAACGTATCCTGGTCAACTTGCCCTCGATAACGCCTCCCTCCAGATTCGGCCTGGTGAAATTCACGCCCTGATCGGCCAAAACGGTTCGGGAAAGTCGACGCTTATAAAACTGATCGCCGGGTACATCAAAGCCGACCATGGCGCAAAAGTTTTTTTCAATAATCAGCAAATTGATCTCTGGCAACTCTCGCCACAAGATCGCACGCAGATCAGAATTGTTCACCAAGATCTTGGCTTAGTAAATACGCTTTCGGCAATCGAAAATCTCGGTCTTGGTCGCGGATACGAAACTGGTTTTGCAGGACGAATCAAATGGCGCGCTGAAGCAAAGCGTTGTCAAGAACTTCTTCTTCGTTTTGGTTTAGCGCCAGATGTTCGAAGCCCGCTCGCGACACTGACGTCGGGAGAACGCGCAGCCATCGCGATCGTTCGTGCTCTACAAGATTGGAACTTTGATAAACCTGGAATTTTGATTCTTGACGAACCGACTGCGGCTCTTAACCGTGGCGAAGTTGACGCATTATTTCGCGAGGTTCGCAGAGTTGCAAGTCTTGGAGTTGGCGTAGTTTTCGTCAGTCACATCTTGGATGAAGTTTTGAGCCTCGCTAGCAAAGTAACTGTTTTGCGCGACGGCAAAGTAGTCGCGGCTAGCCAAGATGTAAAAGATCTTAACGCGATGGATCTAGTGCAATTAATGGTTGGGCGCGAACTTTCACTTGAGCGAACTGCAAATAAAGATGATCAC
>JAPKZT010000079.1 GCA_026393655.1 Actinomycetota bacterium
ATTCAACACAAGCACTGCCAACTCGTCGGGTAATCCAGTTGCCAATTGTGCCGCAGCTTTGTAAAGGGCACCGGCGCTATTGCCAGGAGAAAGATTTGGACCTACTCCTGTGATTTGTAGATATTCAGTTGGTTGTCCATCTTCAACGGCTAATACTCGGCCTTGTGCGTCAACAATCCGAGCACGATTATCTACACCGATAAACCAAGCAACCGGAACGCGTTCTGCGATTTCAATTAGCAAACGAGAGGGGAAAAATTGCTTAATACGCACAGTCTCAACCCAAGGGTCATCTTCAAGTCGGCGCGATGCTTCTCGAGTATCAACTGTAAGTAGAGGTTTACCTAAAAGTGACTGCTCAACGGACACCAACAGATCTTTGCTCATATATTTAGAACCTTCAATCTCAACCTCACGCACAGCAATAATTGGTGATGCTAAAACGACAAGCACTAATGCGATGACAACAAAAAAGGCGGAACCCACAATCAAATACTTGGTTCTTTTTCGCAACGATTTCTTCAAAGTCGCTTCGCGCTCAACACCTGCCGCCATGTCGTCGATAATCACAAAGGTCGCTGAAGTCGGAGCAATATTTACAGTCTCTGTTTGAGCATCAATTGGAAACGTACTATCAGTCGGCAACCGTAGATCTTCGTCAATGATCACAACTCGCTTAGGGTCATCAGATACCAATGCGACTGTTTCTATTTTCGGTATTTCGACAACCGTCTGAATATCTGAGTCAAGGAAACTTGTCGAATCTTTGACAATCGGCTCAAATTCGTGATCAAGTTCGTATTCGACGACATGCACGTCTGGTTTTGGATCTCTAAAAATGCTGATCGGGGTTGCATTGCCTTCAAATGCATCTTTCAACTCTGCAAGCACATCGTCTGAAAGTTTTTCAGAAATAACCGGAACAGGTAGCGACGAGTCAGGACTATTAGAAACACCGAAGGCTGCATCTAGTTGAGAGTTTGAATTTGATGGCTTGAGGTTTTGCGCACCTGCTTGAGAACTGGCTACAGTCGGAAAACCAACTAAACGAATCTCGCTACGAAGTTCAATACCGTGTGCTTCGCTGATGCGCTGGCGAATAAACGTCATCAACTCGACGACATCATCGGCGCTCCCACCTTCGTCAGATTGAATAAAGTTCGCGTGCTTGTCTGAGACACACGCCGAGCCAACTCTGTATCCCCGTAATCCGAGTTCGTCAATCAATTCGCCTGCAGACGTAACTCCTGCTACTGGGTTAACAAAAACCGAACCTGCATTTTGCCCACCAGGTTGATTTTCGCGGCGCCACTTAACGATCTCAGACAATCTCGACTGGCCCGTAATCGTGTCACCCCAACTCAGACGTAAAGTTGCAGACAACACGACATGATCGTCGGTTAAATCTGATCCACGAAATCGCAAACCCAAATCAGCAGCGGAAACATTTGCTTCGATTCCGCGCTCAAGGTGAAACAATCGCACGCTAAGCAATGAGGCGATCATGTCGGCGCCGTGACCGCCCGCGTTCATTCGTACTGCCCCACCGATTGCACCCGGTACTCCGACTGCCCACTCAAGCCCGGTCAAACCATGGTGAACACTTTGACGCGCCAAGACGGGAAGAGGCGCCATAGCCCCAGCGATCACAATTGGAGATTGACCGACGGTCGGAAGATTTATTAATTCAGCGAATGGTCCAAGCGTGACTGCGATGCCACGAAAGCCACGGTCACTGACCAACATGTTGCTACCCCGACCAATCACAACGACAGGAACTTTGACTTTAGATAAAGCTCGCGACAGCGAATGCAGATCTTCAACTGTCAACGCTCGCATGAATAAAGCCGCTTCGCCACCAACTCTGTAGGTCGTGTACTGCGCAAGAGGTTCGTTTTGGGTTACGCGATCCCCTAAGAGCGATGCGATTCGCGATAAGTCTTTATCGCTGACATGAGTGATGTCTGTGATCACTGGCTAGTTCAACTTTCGTGAAATTAGTTCTGATGGAAGCATGGCAATATCACCACACCCCATTGAAATACAAAGATCTCCAGACTTGAGTTCACTATCTAGAAATTCTATGAGATCACTGCGTTTCGGTTGGTATATCACTTTTAGTTTTGGATGTGCAGTTCGGATTGCGTTGACAACCAACTCGCCAGTGACCCCAGCGATTGCCGCCGTGCCCGAAGCATAGATATCTGTGACAACTACCAGATCAGCATCACTAAATGAATCAGCGTAGAGATGCGAAATCACCGACATTCGATTGAAACGATTTGGTTGAAACACGGCTACTACTCGCGACCACGAATCAGATTTATCTCGCGCACCGGATAGCACTGCTGAAATCTCATTGGGTAAATGGGCGTAGTCGTCAACGTATGTAATGCCACCGTGTGTGCCGTGATTATCAAACCGACGCGCGACTCCACCGAACTTTGCAAGAGCCGTTGCGGCTTGTGCAAAACTAGCGCCCAGATTAATCGCCATCACCAGCGCCCCAAGCGCATTGCGAACATTGTGAATACCGCGAAGCTGAATATTTACAATGCCTAGCCGCAGTGTTTGAGCGTCAACATTTTGCGAAACCGTGAATTGTGCTGCTCCATTACTAAATGAAATTTCACTGGCTACAAAATCGGCATTCACAAGTGATTTAGTTTTTGAATTTTCTACCGAAGCGCTGTAAGTAATCGAGCCGAGTTGTTCGGCGATTTCAACACAGTACGGATCGTCGATGCATAAAACTCGTGGACCATTCACTTTGCTAATGAACTCTTTAAAACTTTCGCGGATCGCATCGAATGTCTTAAAATTGTCCAGATGATCAATATCAACATTTGTCAAAATCGCTCCCATGAGCGGCAATTGCAGATGCGTTGAATCGCTTTCGTCGGCCTCAACGACAAATAAATCGCTACCTGTCCAGGATGCGCCTCGACCAAAGTCATTTACATCACCGCCAATTAAATAACTTGGGTTCAGTTTTGCTTCAATCAAAATCGCCGTCAGCATCGATGATGTCGTAGTTTTACCGTGTGTTCCTGCAACACCAACACTGCGTGCCTGGTTACAAATTGCAGAAAGAATCTCGGCTCTCGACAAAACCCGAATATTCGAACTTACTGCTTTTTGATATTCGACATTGCTCTTCGGTATCGCTGGAGAGCCTGTAACGGCGTCACAGTTTGCAACTACCTCTGGGTCGTGCCCGATATTTATTTTTACGCCAACATTTCTTAGCCGTTCAATCACATCGTGGTCGTAGATATCGCTACCAGAGACAACATGACCCATCTCTGCAAGCACAGTTGCTATAGCCGACATCCCTGGCCCGCCTACACCAACAATGTGAATTTTGCGCTTTATATCAAGCGTGAACTCTGCCAAAGCCATGTCTGACGATTTATCGCCAGCGACCAGCGAAATTAGTTTTACAATCCCAGAATCTCGATGCAACTTGCCGGCTACGCGCGCGCACTGATTCATCTCAAGTAGTTTCTCTTGATTATCAATCAACGCAATCACAGCATCACTAATCTGGTGTTTTGAAACTGCATCTTCGTCTAAAACTATTGCCCCACCCGAATCGCCTAACCACTGGGCATTGAAAAATTGGTGGTTATCTGCAGCCTGCTTCCATGGGATAAGAACACTTGCGCGACCAACCGTTGCCAGTTCGGCAACCGTGCTTGCCCCAGCGCGAGATATGACTAAATCACTTGCTGCATAAACATCGTGCATCAAATCGGTTGTTGGCAACCTGAGATAAAAAATTGCATCTGCGTTTTGATGATTCGGTAGATCAGCATTCAAATATCTTTCACCAGTCAGATGAATTATCGAAAGATCTTCACGATCGTGATTTAGTTCGACTAATTCTCGAGTCAGTTTGTTGAGAAACGCCGACCCGAGTGAGCCCCCGGTTACAGCGATAACTTTGCCAGTCTTTGGCAGACCGAGTCGCACACGAGCAGCATCACGCGTTGCCACGATGTCTAGCGTTCGAATCGCACGACGGACTGGAGCCCCGGTCAAAGTTGCATTCGGTAACTTGGTCGGCAAATAAGCCACAGCCGTTGCCGCAGCCCGACGAGCCTGCAACCTTGTTGCGCGACCCGGTAAACGATCGTAAGAAACTGTGACAACTGGAATCTTTAATTTGCCTGCGGCACGCGTCGCAGGAACACTTCCATACCCGCCGACAGAAATTACAACTGCTGGCTTCAGACTCTGCAAAAGCGCAGTGGCATTGTCGATCGCTCGTCGCAACATCAGCACAGCCTGCAGATTTGTTTTCAACGACGCAAGTGAGAAGTTTCGGCTAAAACCGCGCACATCTAGAAGTGTCAACGGGATCCTCGTTGGAGGCACAAGTTTTGTTTCGACACCATTTAATGTGCCAACAATATGAATTTGATTTTGTGAGTAACCAGAATCAACAAGAAGTTCTGCGATCGCCAAAGCCGGAATCACATGTCCACTCGTGCCACCACCGGTGATCACCGCGCAAATTAAATGGTTTGATCTATTCAAAATTTTTGCCTGTAATTAGCAATCAGTCCATATTTCGAGCGACATTGAGTAGCAAACCTGCTGCAGACATGCACACGAGTAGTGAACTTCCTCCATATGAAATAAGTGGAAGCGTCAAACCTGTGACAGGCATCGAGCCAGTTACCCCACCGATGTTGATGCATGCTTGCAACGCAAACCACATCGTCACACCCCCGGCGACCAGCGCCGTAAATTTATCGGGAGCTCTTTTACTCGCCTGCAAACCGAAAAGGGTAAAAATCAGAAATCCACCGATGACAATGCTCACACCAATCAATCCGAACTCTTCAGCAATTGTTGAGAAAATAAAGTCGCTATGCGCAAGTGGCACGTAACCCCATTTGCCAGTGCCTGCGCCAGCCCCAGTACCAGTTATGCCGCCATTAGAAATCGCCAGAATTGATTGCCAAACCTGATAGCCGTATCCACTCTTTGTCTCATCGAGATTCATAAATGCTGTCCAACGATTACGTCTTGACGAACTCGACAGGGTAAATAAACCTCCAATTAAAATCGACATCAATGACATCGGAAAAACAATTCGCAATGGTGTGCCAGCCATAAATAATAAAGTCAAGACAATACAGGTAAGAATAATTGCGCCGCCCAAGTCTTTTTGAACGAGGCACAATCCAACAGAAATAATCCACACGCGCAAAATTGGCTTAATTGTTACAGAAAGGTCGGATACTTTTTTGTGACGTTTACTAAGTAGATGAGCGCAATAAACTAAAAGCGCAAATTTCAAGAACTCGGATGGTTGAAACCCGACCGGACCAATTGCAACCCACGCACGAGCACCATTGGTGCTCACACCGATGCCTGGAGCAAATGGCAGAGTCATCAAACCGAAGGCGAATATCAAACCAGGTAATACAAATTTTCGTAACAGTGAATACGGAAAAAAATAAAAAAACACCATACCCACAACACCGACACTTGACCACATCAATTGTTTGAAAAACATTCTCCACGGCGACATTCCACGATTAAGAGCAACGATTGAGGATGACGACAGAACCATCACTAATCCAAAAGTGATCAAACTAAGAACAGTAATCAAAATCCAAAATACTGTGGCGTTCGGCGCACCCAATTGACTGCGTCCTGACACGGTAATACCGCGGTCTTCGAGCACATCGCGCTTACGCTCACCCAAAGTGACTGCACGGCCCGAACTTGAAACAGTTGCGCTCATCGAGCCGCCTCGGCCACGTCGAGACTTTCTATTAGCACGTTAACCTCTCTTGCAAAATCTTCGCCGCGCTGTCCATAGTTTGCATACCAGTCGTAACTCGTGCAACCTGGCGAAAGCAGAACTACA
>JAPKZT010000321.1 GCA_026393655.1 Actinomycetota bacterium
GAGGGCTATCTGGCATCATTTTGGGTTTTGTTATCGCTGATGATTCTGAGTCTGGCGCTTATTTTATTCAAGGTGGTCTTGCATTATTGGTTCCTGTTTCAGTTGCAGCGATATTTGCAAGCAGAAAAATACTTAATAAACGCTCTCGTTATTTCTCGGTCGTGGCAATCGTTGTATGTTTGCAATCTGCCTTGATCTGGCCATACTTGTATGACCATTCGTGGTTGAGTCTCGGACATTATTCTGGCGCTAACTTTGCGATCGGTATTCCAGTGCTTGTATCTGTGATTTTTGTTTTTTTGGCGATAAGTATGCGACGACTAGAGATTAATCTCGAGTTGAAGAAATTGCTGGCGATCTTGTTGTTGGTATCAACTGCTGGTTCGTACTATGGAAACGCAAATACTCTTTTTAATAAAGGTATGTGGGCTGCTCAAAACGTTCGTTTTGAACCAGAAAATATGATCACTGGTTCCAATCAGTATCGAAATCTATTACTTTGGTTGAGAAATAACTCTGGTGAGAGTGATTTAGTCGCAACAAATCGTTACTGCTCAACAGCTGCCGATTCGCCGCCTAGTTGTTCGGCGATGTGGAGCTTGACCTCGGCTATTACTGGTCGTCAGATGCTTAGCGAAGGTACTTGGACTACAAATATTATTTCTGGGATGGAAGATGAGGCCGAGAACCGGCGCAATCTTGTTGAAAACTTCGTTAATAATCCGACGAATGAAAGTAGAGAAATGCTGCTTAATTTCGGCGTGCGCTGGGTGGTCGCCGATTTCGCGGTCACCGAAAAACGTGATTGGCGAGATTACGCCGAAGTCCGTTTCGAAAACAAGGCGGGTGCGATTCTTGAGTTGGTGCCTTAGACACTCATTAAAAAGTTACGGGTGCAGTCCGCGCATTCGATGCGAATCGGCAATTGTCTTTACCCCTAACACTGATGCTGCTAATCGGTACGGGAGATTTTGGTCTACTGGCAATGAGTGCAGGCGCTTGAATGCGCCTTGCATCAGCGATACAACTTTTTCATTGACTTCGTGCTCATCCCAACTTAGGTGTGCGAAGTTCTGACATTGTTCGAGATAACTGCAAGTTACGCCTCCGGCATTGGCATATATATCTGGCACGACAATGATTTGACGGTCTTGTAATACTTCATCGGCTTTAGGTGTTAGAGGTCCGTTTGCGCCTTCGACTACTAGTTTGGCTTTTATCTGTGTAGCAATTTTTTCATCAACTGCGTCACCCAATGCGCAAGGCATTAGAACATCACAGTCAACAGCAAATACTTCGCTTGCACCGTCAAGTCCTTTTCCAATCACATCGCCCTGATCAGATTCAACAACACTTTTAGCGCCACTACGAAACTTGCTATCAACTGCAGCGACATCAATTCCGGAGGAGTTATAGATTGCACCTCCGACATCGGCCAACCCAACGATTTTTGCGCCCCGTGCATGGGCGAGTCTCGCTGCCCACGCCCCAACTTGGCCGTATCCCTGAATTACGATTCGCGATCCGTCAAGTTTGAGACCGATTTGTGCACCGGCGAGCGAAGCGGCTTCAACAACTCCGCGACCCGTCGCTGATTCTCGACCGAGTGATCCGCCCAGTTCGATTGGTTTGCCCGTCACAACACCAGGCACAATGTGACCAACGCTCGCCGAATATTGATCAAGCACCCACGCCATCACCTGTGAGTTTGTACCGACATCGGGTGCAGGGACATCTTTGTCAGGGCCGAGAAATGGAATCAACTCTGAGACATACCGTCGTGTGATGCGCTCAAGTTCGGCACTTGACATCAGATGGGGATCAATTGCGATTCCGCCTTTGGCACCGCCGAGTGGCAAATTCATGATTGCGGTCTTGAGTGACATGCCAATTGCTAATGCAACAACTTCGTCGCGAGTCACGCCTGGGTGGTAACGAATACCTCCCTTGGCAGGGCCGCGGGTTGTGTTGTGATGTCCGCGCCACCCAACTAGATGGTCGCGTGTGCCATTGTCGCGTCGAAACGGAATTGATACTTCCAACACACGGCGGGGTGCAATAATCGTTTCAATTAACCCATCTTCTAGACCGAGCCATTCGCCAGCCTGGCGCATCCGGAGTTCTGCAGAATCAAGTGAAAGTTCTTTTGCTATTTGTTTTGTTGTCATAACCTATTGTTTCCTATTTGAAAAAATTTCAAACAAATTTGAGATGAACATTCCGTTATTTAACCTCACGCAAGCGCGGCCATTTACCAACTTTGTCCAGTTCAACTAATGCTGCTGGCATATCTTGTGGTGACATTGGGTGACTGATCAAATAGCCCTGTGCTTGACTGCAA
>JAPKZT010000153.1 GCA_026393655.1 Actinomycetota bacterium
ACGCTTGATTGAATTGCGCGATGCCGAAACTGAACGCGAGAAACTCGGTTTGCGACTTGAGATTCTTTCTGGACCAGGAGAAGATTTTCGTTATGACCTGGTGTTTGACGAATTCGTTAAAGCCGCGTTCACTGACGAGGTGCGCACAATTGATGGTTTGAAAATAATCATTGGTGCTAAAGATTTAGATTTACTTCGTGGCGCAGAATTAGACCACGATGATGCAAAAGGTTTATTGATTCGCAATCCAAATAAGCCACTTAAGGCGCACGTTGATGGGCTTGTTTCAGATGACGAAATCTCAGCGCAGATTGAAACCATTGTGTTTAGCGAAGTCAACCCTGCGCTTTCTGCACATGGTGGGTTTGTTACATTTTCTGGCCACGACAAAGAAGGCACTGCGTATTTCACAATGGGTGGTGGGTGCCACGGTTGTTCGATGTCACGCCAGACAATGCTTGAAGGCGTTCAGACCATGCTTGTTGAGCAAGTGCCGGCGATTACTCGAGTGCGAGACATCACTGATCATTCGACTGGTGCCAACCCTTACTATTCGTAATTCAAAATGAAGTCGTTTCTGCAATTTTTGAAACGTGCTCTTAAGTATTTTCGGGGCACGAAGCGCGTTTGGCGAAAACCTCCACAATCTGATTTATTGATCATTGATCGAGGCACGGCAAGCCCGTTAGACGAGATGTTCGCGCATCACAAACCACACGTGTTGGACATTCGTGGTGAAAGTATCAACATGCGCGCCTTGTTGCGTGCTGTGCCAAAAATACGCCTTGGCGCTCTCGCGTATGTAGAGGCATATATCGACTTTGTGAAACCGAAACTAATTCTTTCGCGAACGGACAACAACGCAACTATGTGGCAACTTAAGCGCCGCAAAAATCTAAGTTACCAAGTCGCTCTCGTCCAAAACGGTTGGCGCCTTGATGTCGGGTTTGAAATTCCGCAACTACTCAATAAATCAGGACCCGCAGGAATTTGGATAATTGACAAACTTTTCGCGTTCGGACCAGCGTGGATATCTCAACTTCCAAGCTATGTAAAATTTGAAGGTGTAGCCGCCGGCAGTGTCAAAGCCAATGAATTCTCAGATAAGCCACAACCTATTCAGTCGAATCATGTCAGTTGGATATCAACTTTTCGATCATCATATATCGCAAGTAAAAATGATATTGGGGATATGTTCTATCAAAATTTTGCCAAAGTCTTGAATTCAATCGGTCAAAAATTAAAAGTAATTGGGTTTGAATCTGGTCCCGTGCAACATCATCAGGAAAATGAATACTTCGGCAACTATTTCAAAACAACAGACTTGACTCTCAATCGACGGACCTCTTCTAATTCTTCCTACGAATTAATAAAGACATCAACAATTGTTCTGACTGATCAGAGTTCGCTTGGTTATGAGTCATTGGCACTTGGTTGCAAAACCGGCTTCATAGCTGCGGCACCCCGATTTCAAAAGACTCATCGGTTTGGAAAGCCGTTGGAGTTTGGGGAGAAAGGACCGTTTTGGACAAATGATCCGACAGAAGATGAGATTGCTCGCATTTTGGATTATTTATTGACGGTTTCTGATGAGCAGTGGGAGCGCGATAGTGGCTGGATTCGTGATCAGTTAATGGTTTACGACTATGGCAACACAAAAATTCGAACTTATGTTGAGGGCGTGCTCGCTGATAGTTTAGAAAGCAATTAAGTCAAAAAATAAGGGGAGAATTTATGGGTCGCACAGTTCGAGCAGCGTTACTGCAAACCGATTGGACGGGCGATAAAGACACGATGATTGACAAGCACGAGGCGCAAGCTCGTGAAGCAGCCAAGCAAGGCGCGCAAGTTATGTGCTTTCAAGAATTATTTTATGGCCCGTACTTTTGCCAAGTGCAAGAGCCTGAGTACTACTCATATACAGAACCAATTCCAGATGGTCCAACGACGAAACGGTTTCAAGCGCTAGCAAAAGAACTCGGCATGGTTATGGTTTTGCCGATGTATGAGATTGTTCAAGCCGGTTTGTACTACAACACTGCGGCAATTATTGACGCCGATGGCAAATATCTCGGTAAATATCGCAAGCAACATATTCCTCAGGTCAAAGGTTTCTGGGAGAAATATTATTTCACACCCGGCACAGGTGGGTATCCAGTGTTCGACACAGCGGTGGGCAAAGTCGGCATTTACATTTGCTACGACCGACACTTTCCCGAAGGTTGGCGTGCACTCGGTTTGAATGGCGCTGAAATTGTTTTCAATCCATCAGCAACAAGTCGCGGACTAAGCGAATACATCTGGAAGATTGAGCAACCAGCAGCGGCTGTCGCCAATATTTACTACGTTGGCGCAATTAACAGAGTCGGCATTGAACCACTTGGCGACGACGACTTTTACGGTCAGAGTTATTTCGTTGATCCAGAAGGCAAATTTGTTGGCAACCAAGGCGACCCACACAAGCCTGAACTAATTGTTCGCGATCTTGATATGGACAAAATTAAGACCGTGCGCGATCGCTGGGCGTTTTATCGCGACCGTCGCCCAGATGCGTACGGCGAACTTGTTGAGCGTTAAGAATAGTCTCAGAAATTAAGTACATCTAAAAACACGGAAGGAATTATGGCACGCATACTCATTAAAAACGGAACAGTCATTAGCCCGACCGGTCGGCACGACTTTGATGTACTAATTGAGGGCGAAACTGTGCTTGCACTTCTCGAGCGAGGCAAATCTGATTCACTGAGCATCACTGCCGACAAAATTATTGATGCCAAAGGAAAGTATGTAATTCCTGGTGGCATTGACGTGCACACGCACATGGAGCTTCCATTTGGTGGCACTGCTGCGGTAGACACATTCGAAACTGGCACAATCGCAGCGGCCTGGGGTGGCGTCACAACAATTGTTGATATGGCACTTCAGCGTTATGGTGAAAATGTTCACGAAGGTTTAGCCGAGTGGCATCGCAAAGCTGGTGGCAACTGTGCGGTTGACTATGCATTTCATCAGATCATCGGTGGCGTTGACGAACAGTCTCTAAAAGATATGACATATTTGGTTGATCACGAAGGCGTAACGAGTTTCAAGTTATTCATGGCCTACCCTGGCGTTTTCTACAGCGACGACGGCCAAATTCTGCGAGCGATGCAAACCGCTAGCGAAAACGGCGCGACAATTATGATGCACGCAGAGAACGGCATTGCGATTGATGTACTGGTTCAACAACACATCGCACGCGGTGAAACTGATCCTAAATATCACTCTTATTCGCGCCCAAGTTTGCTCGAAGGTGAAGCGACAAATCGCGCGATCGTATTATCTAAAGTCGCTGGCAACGTGCCTCTCTACATAGTTCACATGTCGGCATCTGAAGCGCTAAATGCGTTAGCCGAGGCGCGCCACGAGGGACTAAATGTGTTCGGTGAGACTTGTCCGCAATACCTATATATGACGCTTGAAGATCATCTGGCTCGACCGGGTTTCGAAGGCGCAAAGTTTGTGTGCTCCCCACCAATTCGTAGCAAGCACGACAAGCATGATCACCATGGCGATTTGTGGAAGGGATTGCGAATGAATGAACTCGCAATCGTTTCAACCGATCATTGTCCGTTTTGTTATAAGGATCAAAAAGAGCTTGGCATTGGCAACTTCTCGAAGATTCCAAATGGCATGGGTGGAGTAGAACACCGGATGGAGCTCATTTATCAGGGTGTCGTACAGGGCGAACTCTCACTTGAGCGTTGGGTCGAGACCTGCAGCACGACACCTGCACGAATGTTTGGTATGTACCCGCAAAAAGGAGTCATCGCACCAGGTTCAGATGCCGACATCTTGGTTTGGGATCCGAATAAAAAGACAAAAATCGGCATTAACGACAAGCATCACATGAACATGGACCACTCCTCTTGGGAGGGCACTGTGATTGATGGCAAAGTTGACACGGTTTTGTCACGCGGCATGGTTGTAATCGAAAATGATAAATACACTGGTCGCAAAGGTCACGGCAAGTTCGTCAAACGTGGTCTGTGCCAATACTTAAATTAAATAATCAACAACTACAGGAGAAATTATGAATCGCATTAGTCATTGGGTCAACAACAAAGTCGTCGCCGGAACTTCTGGCAAGAGCGGCAAAGTATTTAATCCCGCGACAGGCAAACAAGAATCAGAAGTTGATTTGGCCAGTGTTGCAGATGTTGACGCGGCGATCGCCTCAGCCAAGGCCGCTTTTCCTGCTTGGCGCGCGACGAACTTGTCTCGTCGTGCAGAAATTATGTTTCGGATGCGCGAACTCGTTGATGCAAACCGCAAAGAGATCGCGTCGTTGTTGACTCAAGAGCACGGCAAAGTACCAAGTGATGCACTTGGAGAAGTTGCGCGAGGTCTTGAAAATATCGAGTTCGCATGTGGCGTACCGGCAATGCTTAAGGGCGGGTATTCAGAGCAGGCTTCAACTGGTGTAGATGTCTACTCAATTCGTCAGCCGCTTGGTGTAGTCGCTGGTATCACGCCATTTAATTTTCCGGCGATGGTTCCGATGTGGATGTTTGCCAATGCGATTATGTGCGGCAATACATTTATTTTGAAGCCAAGCGAAAAGGATCCATCAGCGTCGATGTTTATCGCCGATTTATTGCGCCAAGCGGGCTTGCCTGATGGCGTTTACAACGTTGTGCACGGTGACAAAGTTGCCGTTGATCGTTTGTTGGATCATCCAGATATTGCTGCGGTGAGTTTCGTGGGTTCAACACCGATTGCAAAATATGTTTACGAAACTGGAACAAAAAATGGCAAGCGCGTGCAAGCACTTGGTGGCGCGAAAAATCATATGTTGGTTTTGCCAGATGCCGATCTTGACATGGCTGCTGATGCTGCAATTAGTGCTGCCTACGGTTCAGCCGGCGAGCGATGCATGGCGGTTTCGGTTGTGCTCTCAGTTGACACAGTTGCCGACGCACTAGTTGAAAAAATCAAATCTCGCGTGCCAAATATTAAAGTTGGCGCAGGCACAGACCCAGCCAGCGAGATGGGTCCATTGATTAGTCGTGAACATCGAGACAAGGTGGCCGGTTATGTAACTGGTGCAGCAAAAGAAGGCGCGACGGTAGTCATTGACGGTACTGATAAAGCCAAAGACGAGGGTTTCTTTTTGAACCCAAGTTTGATTGATCATGTCAAGCCAGGCATGAAGTGTTATGACGAAGAAATTTTCGGACCAGTACTTACAGTCATGCGCGTGAAGAGTTACGACGAGGGTCTACAAACAATTAACGACAACCAGTTTGGCAACGGCACGGCGATTTTCACTCGTGACGGTGGAGTCGCAAGACAGTTTCAATATGAAGTTAATGTCGGAATGGTCGGCATCAATGTGCCGATTCCGGTGCCGGTTTCGTATTATTCGTTTGGCGGTTGGAAGGCAAGTTTGTTTGGCGACCAACACATGTATGGCCCAGAAGGCATCAACTTTTACACGCGCGGTAAGGTCGTAACTTCACGATGGCCAGACCCGCGAACATCGCAAGTTGATCTCGGCTTTCCACACAGTCGGTAGTCAAAATGGATATCGGCATTGTTCTGCAGACAACGCCACCTGCAAGTCAGGTGATTGATCTCGCAGTACGAGCTGACGCCCAAGGTTTCTCGCATGTCTGGACATTCGATAGTCATATTTTGTGGGAAGAACCTTTCGTTATATATAGTCAAATTTTGGCAAAGACGAACAATGTCATTGTCGGGCCAATGGTTACAAACCCAGCAACTCGCGACTGGACAGTAACCGCAAGTTTGTTTGCAACATTAAACGAAATGTACGGCAATCGAACTGTGTGCGGTATTGGTCGTGGCGACTCGGCCGTGCGTGTTACAAACGGCAAGCCAACGACACTTGCGACTTTGCGTGAGAGCATTGATGTGATCCGTGAGCTTTCGAACGGACGCGAAATTGACTACAACGGGTCGAAAATAAAATTCGAGTGGGCATCAAAAAGTAAATGCGAAGTTTGGGTGGCTGCGTACGGTCCAAAAGCATTGCAACTTACTGGCGAAGTCGGCGACGGCTTTATTTTGCAACTTGCTGACATTGATATTGCGGCGTGGACAATTGATGCTGTTCGTAAAGCCGCTCGCGATGCAGGTCGAGATCCGAAAAGCGTAAAAATCTGCGTTGCGGCGCCAGCATATGTCGGTGATGATATGGCGCACATGCGTGAACAATGCCGCTGGTTTGGCGGCATGGTCGGCAATCATGTTGCTGACATTGTTTCGCGGTATGGCGACTCAAGTGCAGTGCCTGCGGCTCTGACTGATTATATAAAAGGCCGACAAGGGTACGACTATAAACAGCACGGTCAAGCAGGAAACACGCACACGACTTTTGTGCCCGACGCAATTGTTGATCGGTTTTGTATTCTCGGCAAAGTCGATGAGCATATGAAGCGTTTGAACGAGTTGCAAGAAATTGGTGTTGATCAGTTTTCAATTTATTTGCAACACGATGGCAAGCAAGAAACACTTGACGCCTACGGCAAATATATTTTGCCAGAAATTGCTGCGCGATCTCAGGCATCTAAGTAATGAAGTTGGTGCGTCGTTTCGCATATCGCACTTTTATGTTTATAATGACGCTCGCTCTACTCGTTGCCTTCTGGGAACTTTACAAAGCAATTGGCCCGCAAGATGGCGGTATGGTGTTTGGCGTTCGAGTTTTGCCCCGCGCAAACGACACGGCAATGCCCCATGTTTCGACAATGTTCAGTCGCTATGGTCGTCCAGAGGTGCGTGGCTCGGATAAAAAAATCTGGATCGTCGTCCTCTCTGGCGCATGGTTTTCATTACGGTTATCACTTGTTGGATTTTTTCTCGGCACGACAATCGGTATTGGTTTGGCAGTGCTGATGGCCAGATTCACCACTGTTCGACGCGGATTGTTGCCATATCTTGTGATGTCTCAGACGGTTCCATTGATCGCTCTTGCGCCTTTGGTCGTAAGTTGGGGAGGAAAACTCGAGATCGGTTCATTTGTCTGGCCCCGTTGGTTGTCGGCTTCAATACTTGGCACGTTTCTCGCATTCTTTCCGGTTGCAGTTGGAACATTGCGAGGTTTGACAAGTTCGCCTCTAGCCGCTGTTGAACTAATGAGCAGTTATGCCGCCTCTTGGAGACAAACACTTTTTAAGTTGCGCTTTCCTGCAGCGGTGCCGTTCATGGTTCCCGCTCTAAAACTCGGTGCATCTGGTGCCGTAGTTGGTGTCGTTGTCGCTGAAATTAGTACTGGTCTCAAGGGCGGCATCGGGCGATTAATTATTGAATATGCACGCGAAGCAACTGGTGACCCCGCAAAAGTTTTTACGGCGGTGTTTGGTGCAGCAGCACTTGGGCTAACAATGTCTGGCCTAGTCGCATTTTTTGATTTATTTTTAATGCGTAACCGACCAAGGGAGACGAGTACATGAGTGCTGTCGTAAACACGAGCGCAGTTGAGGTTGCTGGTGCAAGCAAAATATTTAATGAAGGCACAGCCAACCAAGTTGATGCACTGCTCGACGTAAATTTAACAATTGCACCAGGCGAGTTTGTTTCGCTTATCGGCCCATCTGGTTGTGGCAAATCAACTTTGTTGCGCCTGATCGCCAACTTACTTGAACCGACGCAGGGCGCGATCAGTGTTAATGGCAAAACTTCTGCACAGTCTCGACTTGACCAAGATTATGGAATGGCTTTTCAGCAGGCAGGGTTATTTGATTGGCGTACTGTCAGTAAAAATATAGAACTGCCACTCGAGTTAAAAGGATGGGATAAAAAGAAGCGTGCAGCGCGTGCCGCAGAAATGCTTGAACTCGTGAAGCTAGAAGAGTTTGGCAACATGTATCCTTGGCAACTCTCTGGTGGCATGCAACAACGCGTTGCGATTGCTCGTGCGCTTGCGGCACATCCGCCGCTGTTGCTGATGGACGAACCTTTTGGTGCGCTTGATGAGATGACTCGCGAATATATGCAGGGCGAGTTGCTACGAATTTGTGCAGAAACTTCGACGACGGTCGTGTTTGTAACCCATTCAATCCCTGAGGCTGTATATCTATCAAATCGAGTGGTTGTTATGTCGCCAAGACCAGGTCGAATTTTAGAAGTAATAGATGTAAATCTGGGATCAAAGCGAAGCGAACTAACGCGTGCCGCTGATGGGTTTTTTAGAAGCATTACTTCTGTGCGCGAAGCTCTTCGCGGCACACATGCAGAGCATGTCGCAAGTACCGCAATTCGTGGCGTAGAAGATCGCTGAGTAAAGATCTAAAAATGAAAACTCTTGACCGCGTTAAAAATATTGCAATACCATTTGTGTTCGGTGTTGTGTTTTTAGCGCTTTGGGAGAGCGCCGTTAATGGTTTCGATTTGAAGCCATATTTTTTGGCAGCACCGTCCAAAATTATGGAGCAATTTTTAAATAATACAACTCGAATTTGGGAAGCAACGGCTGTCTCTGGCAGTAATGCATTAGTTGGTTTGGTTATTGGCACAATTCTTGGTATCGCAATGAGTTTTATTCTCAGCAGATTTCGGTTTTTGAGTCAGCTTGTTACACCTTTGGCAATTTCGCTTAACGCGATCCCAATTTTTGTACTCGTGGCCGTTCTGAACAATATGTATTCAATTACAAGTGAGATTCCTCGTCGATTTATGGTCACCCTCGTTGTGTATTTCATCGTTCTCGTAAATGTGGCTCGAGGTTTGACACAAGTAAGTTCAATTCAGGTTGAATTGATGCGCAGTTACGCTGCCAGCGAGTTTGCAATTTTGCGTAAAGTTCGTGTGCCCAATGCGATCCCATACTTGTTTACAGCACTCAAAGTGGCCGCGCCCGCCTCGGTAATCACTGCATTTGTTAGTGAATACTTTGGTGGTCTACAAAACGGTCTAGGCAGTCGGATTACGAGCAATATTGCGAATTCTAAGAACGCCGCAGCGTGGGCGTACGTTTTGGGCGCGTGCCTACTTGGGCTAGCGTTCTACACAGTCTCCATAATTTTGGAGAGTCTGACTCGTAAGGGTCAAACAAAATAACAATAAATGCGGGATCAAACCCGGGGGAGAAATAAATGAAGAGACAATCATTAAAGATGGCGCTTGTTGGCGTCGCTGTAATGTCGTTGATTGCTGGCGCCTGTGGCGGTAGTGATACAGCGGCAACACCAGACACTACGGCAACAGCCGAAACAACAGCACCAGCTG
>JAPKZT010000044.1 GCA_026393655.1 Actinomycetota bacterium
CTACGAATCTGGGGTCGATTGGCTACGCGACCACCCAATGGATGGCAAGCGTGCTTACAATTTTTCAAAAGAGTGCGTAGTCGTAATGGCAAAGCAGCAAGGGCAATGGTTACGCGAGCGCGGTGTTCGCGTAAATACAGTTAGCCCTGGTCCGGTGCAAACGCCAATTCTTAAAGATTTTCGCGAGTCGGTCGGGCCGTTATTAGATCTTGTCACCCGTGAGACGGGTCGCGATGCAACGGCAACAGATATCGCCCGGGTGATTTTGTTTTTGTCAGACCCGACACTTGAGTGGTTAAACGCGACCGATGTTCAAGTAGACGGCGGATTCATGAGCGGGCTCGTTGGTGGTTGGGTCAAACTCGACTAGCCATCATTGCTTCGGCTTGCTTGGCCGATAGTCGTAGAATTGGGCGGTGAGACGTTTTCGCGCGGTAGTCATTTTCGCAATGAGCATCGTCATGATGGCTTCTGGGGCATCTAGCGCTTCGGCGAAAAATTTGCGAAACTCAACTGTCTCGGCAAAAACTTCCGAATACCCTGGCGACTACTGCTTCAACCCTGGCGAAAAAATCGTCAACAGTTTCGGCGAGAAACTAATTTGCACCGTAGACGGTAAACGAAAAGCGTGGGCCCGATATGTCGCAACGGCACCATTGATGCCTACAAATCTTTCAATACTTAGATCAAAGGATAAAGCGAGCCCAGGTCGCAATTTTTTCGACGCGACATGGGTTTCTCCTTCAAATAACGTCACTTATCCGTACATAAGTTACTGGCTGAGTACGGCACCGACTGTAATAACTAAAACGAAACTTGCGTTCGGGGCTTCAAGTTATCGATTTGAATGGATTAAGACCGGTTCAGTGCCGCTATGTTTTTCGCTCAGTCTTGGCAATGAGTACGGCACGACAAAATCTGATTCGGTTTGTGAAGATGTTTCACTTTTACCAACGACTACTACATCTTCGACTACGACATCATCAACTACAACATCGTCAACTACGACTATCCCGAGTGTGCCAAATACACCCACAGAGTTCAAACTTTCGATTACGTCACCATTTGATGGCACCGGAAAACTGACTTGGCTTGACAAACCTGGCAACGCAAGTAATTTTTACATCTCATCAGTTGAGCCACTGAAATTAGAGTCGCTTGACAAGGCTTGGTATAAATCAAAAGACAACAAGACATCGGTTGGAGTAAGAGGATTTTTGCGTGGGGGTAATTATTGCTACTGGATTCTCGCGGCTAACTCACTTGGCAAATCTGCTTGGTCAACTTCAACGTGTGCGATGGCTGGTGTTGAAACCACGACGACTTTTAATGTGCCTACAACAACTCCACCGATTGCAACTGGTGCGGCGAGTGTTACAAATTCAGCATCATCAGGTACGTGGTCTAGTTGCCTTTACAAAGGTATACAAATGTGGGGCAGCGTTTATATAACTCGCAACCCTGCCGAAGCGAATGTGATTATTTATAAAACCTCCACGCTTTATGGCGTTGACCTAAAAGTGTTCAACGCACCATATTCGTATTCGGCTACATCATGCGGCATGTGGTTTAACACGACAAATCCTAATAATGCCAACTTCAAGGTCTATTTCACTTCAGTACAAGCAGAGGCAGAAGTATCGGTTTATATGACGCCGTATGCGAATCTTGCAGGTCGCTGAGTATTAGAAAACTAATACAATTCGTATAACCTAATCCGATGACAGAGAAACTTTCAAGTCAATCAGCCGGTCAGCCGGCTAATCAACTCGCTGGTCAGCGCGCGTTCATTACTGGCGGGGCGAGTGGCATCGGTGCCGAGATGGCGCGCAGGTTTACTCGCGAAGGCGCAACGGTCGTCGTCGCCGACGTTAACGACAGTCTTGGCAAACAAATCGCGGTTGAAGTTGGCGGCGAATATGTGCACCTTGATGTAACCGACTCGCAAGCATGGCAAAAAATGGTGCCGACGTTTGAGCCTTTTGACATTGTGTGTCTAAACGCGGGCGTCTCGACGCATCAGAATGTGATCGGCAACATCTCGAATTATCCGCTAGAAAAAGTTGATAACGACGCTTATGAGCGAATCATGAGCATCAATGTTGACGGCGTGGTGTTCGGCGCACGTGCAGTAATACCAGGCATGGTGGCGCGCAAGACAGGCCACATTTTGGTGACTGCATCGCTGGCTGGCATTATCGCCATTGCACCTGATCCAATTTATGGATTAACCAAGCACGCGATGGTTGGTCTCGTGAAATCACTCGGGCCAGCACTCGAACCGCACGGCGTTTGCATCAGCGCGCTATGCCCCGGTTTTCTCGACACGCCACTAGTTAGCGAACTCGCGCGCGAATATGCAAAAACTTTCAGCATGGGCGTGATGGATGTTTCGGTTGCAGGCGATCTAGCGATGCGCGCACTCACTGAGCGCATCGCAGGTTCGCAATGGGTCGTGATGGCAGGTCAGCCGATCACGCAATATATTTACGCGCAACCGTTTGCATAAAGAGTCGCGAATATCGCGTAATCAGATTTTCTATTTCAGGTATTCTGCAACAACCTGTTTTGTTCTGAGAGTTTCGTCATTATTGAGTAGAAATCGCATCTAGGCAGTTGGTCGGTAAAAAGTTCTAGTGCAGTGAACCCAAGTCCAATTGCTTGCTCACCACTTGAAAGCAAGTTGACTATTGAACGGTGGATGTCCGGCATTGTCGAGGCCAAAGCATCGCGCGACGATATGAGACTTTCTTTAAATTTGGTTCTTGTCGGCAAATGATTTCGTGAAGCAATTAGACACTCAAGTCGAAAGTCGAGCCACTGCCGACGACCTGGCATTAAACCTAAAGCAAAACTGTTTCCTAATCCTCGGTCGGCTCGTCGTTGAGATTCGGCAATTCGGTTTCCTTCGCGGTTAACGCCCGATGCATAAGAAAGAGTCATTTGCATTGCGTCGTCAGTAAGTTCTTCTTTGTTTTCGTAGAGGTTGTATAACGATCCATTTGACAATCCAGATTTGCGCACAATGCGCGAAATAGTCGCTCGTGCATACCCAGATTTGGCAACCACTTGTCCAACTGCGGTTATCAGTGCATCGCGCACAGGGTTGCCGGTTTGAATTTCAAATACGCCGGGCAATTGCAGATCTGGCGGGCGGGTGAGGGGCGTCACTCGACTAGCAGCCGATGTCGCATCGCGAACTCCACCGGCAATGAGTAGCCAATCCGAGTTTGAACCAAGTGCAAAGGCGCGCAACGCCGTGCCGATTGATGCCGACAACCCGAGTGCAATTGCGGCATTATTTATCTCGCTGTTCGCATGGTTTAATCCGAATTCGTTAAACCACTTTGAAACTTCTGGGATTACAACTTCGCCTATCGCGTTGTTGCGTTTGGCGACGACTAGAAATTCGACTCCTAACTTAGATAACTCATCTGGATTTTCGAAGTCAGCCTTGATAGTCGCTTCTTCGTCGATGCTTAGACCAGCAGAATCTGGTGTATATATATAGTCAACGCCGCGCCGCAATCTTTGCTTAAACGGCTGTTTAACTACTTGCTCCCAAAGAGCGATTGCCATCTCGTCGGTGTCTTCAAAACGGCTATAAATCGACCCAGTTGAAAGTCCACAAAGTTTGGCAACACTGCCGGCGCTCAGTTCGTCAAGCCCGACTTTGGTGGCATTTTTTCGCACTGCGTTGAGCACCTTTGCTGAGTTGGCAAGAGATCGAGCCGATTTGGCTCTACGGGCAATGGGTGGATTAGGCGACATCAGCGAACCCCCAGAGTCTATTTGTTTGGCTACTTGCTATCCCGATTTTTTAAGTGTACGGTTTATTCTTAATAGATATAACACTTATTCTTAAGTAAATATTTCATTCAAAATTCTTTGGGGGATACATGAGTCGCAAATTATCAGTCCTAATCGCAGGACTCCTTCTCGCATTGTTGCCAGTGGCTCCTGCGCTCGCGGTGGCACCAACAATTACGGGTGTTACCTCTAGTACAGCGGACGGCGCGTACAAGGTTGGAAGTGCGATCATTCCGATTCAGGTGACGTTTAATCAGCCCGTAACTGTCATCGGGTTTCCGACTTTGGAGTTAGAAACTGGTGTCACTGATCGACTTGCGACATATTTTTCAGGTTCTGGCACAACTATTTTAACATTCAATTACTCGATTTCAATCGCTACAACCCCAGACACTTCGACAGACCTTGACTACAAGGCCACGAACTCACTTGTTGCAGCAGGTCCCGCCAACACGATCAAGAACGTTGGCGGCGAAGACGCGACATTGACACTTGCCACACCCGGTGCCTTGAATGTTGGTTCGCTAGCGAACAGTAAAAACATTGTCATTGACAACACGGCACCAACAGCGTCGGTTGTGTTAGAAACAATCGGTAGCGCAGGCAATGCTACGGCGCGAAGTACTGAGCTTGGAAATTTGTATCTAGTCAGAGATACAAATAGTCCAACATCCGTTTCACAAATTATGGCACTGCCTGCTAACGAGCGAACCACTGCCACAACAGTTGTAACGATCAACTCAGACACCAACGTGCCGGCGGCGATGCTCACAAGTGGGTCTTACAGAAGTTATGCCGCCGATATTGCAGGTAATCTTTCCGCAGCTTCAGCACTACTCGTGATTATTGATGCTCTCGCGCCTAGTGTCGGCATGTTGCCAGTTAGTACTGCGCTTTCAAATACTTCGCGGATTGCTGTGCAAAGCAACGAGACAGGTAAGGCATATTTAGTTCGAGACACTGTGGTTGTTTTGAATGTCGCCAGTATCACTGGTTCTGGTGATGCGAACTACAACGAAGTGACTATCACTACCGCAAACACTTCTACTTCAATGGCAACAACAACTCTCGGTGCTGGCAATTACAAACTTTATGCCGCCGATGCCTTCTTCAACTTGAGCGCACCGTTCTCGACGCTGGTCACTATTGGCACAGACAGTTCGGCACCCACAGTTTCAACCGCGACGCC
>JAPKZT010000131.1 GCA_026393655.1 Actinomycetota bacterium
CGTGATCTAGTCGCCATGTCTATCGGACTCGTCATCGGCGTTCTTGCCCAAGTCTTACTCGGGGGTTTAGTCGTGCTTACTGGGCTTAATCCATTTTCAAATATCGCACATTTCTTGGTCAGCATGTTGCTGATGAGTAATGCCTACATGTTGCTTCAACATGCAAGAATATTTCGACCGCAAGAGATTGTTCTGCCGCGTCGTGAACCAGAAATCACTAACTCAAAAAATTTGCTGCTGGCGCGTATTGTTCTTGTTATGACTGGGGTAGCAGTCGTTACTGGCACAGTAGTTACCGGCTCTGGTCCCCATGCAGGTGACGAACACGCAATTCGCATCAACTTGGCGATCAACTTAGCCGCCAAGATTCACAGCATCACAGTAATCATGTGCCTAGTTACAGCATTGGCCCTGTTGTTGACCTGTCGAAGAGACCCGATTTCTTGGCGCATTCTGGCTCATCCTCTTGAACGATTTCTTGGCGTCGGCCTACTGCAAGGACTAATCGGTTACGTTCAATATTTCTCTGGGCTTCCAGTTTTGCTAGTGGCTATCCATGTCGCCTTGTCTGTGGCAGTTTGGCTTGGCGCACTTGATTTATATTGGAATTCAAAACTTCCAAAAGCCGTATAAATTGTGCTTAGATTAGATCCACGATGTTGAAGCAATCTGGTCCTGGGATTGGTCACATTTGGCTCAAAGTTCTTTTAGCCGTGATCTGCTCGACTGTCGCAGGTCTCGGTCTCGTATCGAGCTCGGTTAGCGCGGCTGATGATGGCCAGTACTTCATTATCGCCAGCGTTCAGAACCAAGTTTTGGTAAACGATAAGCCTGAACGCACACCCGTTGCCGGAGCAAATATTAAAGTCACAACAGTTGACGGCATTTTGATCGGCGAAGGCACTACTGGTGCAGATGGACTTTGCAAAGTTGCAGTACCGACGCGAGATAACTATTTGATAGACATCGATACATCTTCACTGCCGAACGGGCTCACGCTCATTGACGCCGCCAAAGCGCAAGTCAAGGTTGATCAAGTTTTATTTACAACAAACACGAAACGAGTTACTTTTTTTACTGGTGACAGTGGCGTTGCAGGCTCAACAAATTTAGAGCACATTTTGCAACGATTGACCGATGGCATTCGTCTCGGAATCATTATCGCAATGTGCTCAGTCGGTCTTTCATTAATTATCGGTACGACTGGTTTGACGAATTTTGCACACGGCGAGATGGTCACATTTGGAGCACTGTTAGCGTTTTTCTTTAACGTTCATATGAATATTCCTATTTTGATTTGTGGTCCTGTTGTAATTCTGCTGGGGGGATGCTTCGGACTGCTTATTAACTGGGGTATTTTCGCCAGATTGACAAAACGCGGCATTGGCTCGAATTCACAATTGGTCGTATCGCTTGGTCTCTCACTGATGTTGATCAATTTATATCTATTTCTATTCGGTGGGCGGACGAAGCAACTTACTAGTTTTTCAAGACAAGTGAATTTAGAAATTGGCCCGATCGGTATTACGCCCCGAGATTTAACTACTGCAATTCTTGGGATCATTATTTTGCTTTCAATTGCATTTTCATTACAAAAATCGAGGTTAGGTAAAGCGATACGTGCTGTCAGTGACAACGTGCAACTAGCGTCGGCAACGGGTATCAATACTCAAAAAGTAATTCGCATTGTTTGGTTCGCGGGTGGTGCGCTGGCTGCAACTGGCGGTATTTTTCGAGGCTTAGATGAACAGGTCAGTTTTTCAATGGGCTCAGACTTGGTTTTCTTAATGTTTGCCGGCATTACGCTCGGCGGGCTTGGCTCTGCATATGGCGCGCTCGTGGGCGGTTTTTTCATCGGTATTTTTGTAGAAATGTCTTCCCTGTTAATCCCTAGTGAGCTAAAGGTTGCGCCTGCATTATTTATTTTGATAATGGTGCTAATTATTCGCCCGCAGGGTATTTTCGGTAGAAGTCAAAGGGTTGGTTGACATGGATTTCATAAAAATTATTGAAAACACGATTCGTGCATCAATCGGCGTTGATGCGATTTATTTTGCTATTGCAGCGTTGGGTCTAAATATTCATTTTGGTTACACGGGCATGCTCAACTTTGGTCAGGCGGCATTTATGGCCTGTGGTTCATACGGCTTAGGTATGACGGCGCAATACTTTGGTGTTGGCCTGTGGTGGGGTATTCCACTTGGAATATTTTTTGTAATCATTCTCTCGCTAATTGTTGGTATACCAACTCTGAGGCTACGTGCCGATTATTTAGCGATAGTCACAATTGCCACTGCTGAGATTGTGCGACTATTTGTGCGATCCGTAAAGTTTAGAAAAGTTTTTGGTGGCACAGAAGGCATCAGCAGTTTCAGTAGCCAATATCGCAATCTCAGTCCTTTTAACCCGGGTAAGACCTACGGTTTTCGACCCTTTACGTATACGGGATATTCGCTGTACACAATCCTTATTGGCTGGATACTAGTTGGGGTCTTCTCGCTTTTCACTTGGCAGTTAATGCGCAGCCCGTGGGGCAGAGTTGTTAAAGGTATTCGCGAAGATGAAGATGCGGTTCGAAGCCTCGGAAAGAACGTCTACGCATACAAGATGCAAGCACTTGTAATTGGTGGCGTTATCGGTATGTTCGCAGGAATGGTTTTAGCCCTCGATCGTGGGTCTGTTCAACCAGATAACTACAGCCGAATGGTGACGTTCTATATTCTCACGGCACTGGTCTTGGGTGGTCTGGCAAAGGTCGCAGGATCAGTCGTTGGCTCGATGTTGTTTTGGTTGTTATTTGTCTTCTCCGACAATTTTTTACGTGAATTGACTCGCAAAGGACCATTGCGCATTAGCGGAGTAACAATCATTGAAAGCAATCAGGTTGGCGCTGTCAACTACATGTTCGTCGGTATCGGTTTAATGTTGTTGATTGTATTCAGACCGCAAGGTGTGTTTGGCAATCGTCAAGAAATGGCGCTCGATGGACGCTGAACGAAAATACAGTGAACTCGCAACAACGGTTCGTGCGGCGTTATCGACTATTGAATCAACGGCAGGTGTTTCTAAACCTGATCCAATTTTGGTAGCAGATGGGGTTCGTCGCCATTTCGGTGGAGTCGTTGCTGTAGATGTTTCGCATATCGAAGTGCAACGAGGCTCGATTACTGCTTTAATCGGCCCTAATGGTGCCGGTAAGACAACCTTATTTAATCTGCTTTCTGGTTTTGATAAACCCGATGTTGGTGAATGGCGTTTCGACGGACACAATATGTCGCGCGTTGCAGCTCATCAAACCGCCAGCATGGGAATGGTTCGGACATTTCAATTGACGAAAAGTCTGACAAAAATGTCAGTTATTGAAAATATGAAACTCGGCGCAATGCATCAAGTGGGCGAGAAGTGGTGGAACGGTCTATTGCCATATTTATGGAGATCGCAAGAAGCCAAGATCGAAGAGCGTGCTGATGCTCTGTTGAAACGTTTCAAGATGGATCACATGCGCAATGAATACGCCGGCACACTTTCTGGTGGTCAACGTAAATTGCTAGAGATGGCACGTGCGCTAATGACTGAACCCAAACTCGTGATGCTTGATGAACCGATGGCTGGTGTTAATCCTGCGTTGAAACAAAATTTAAACGAACATATTCGCGGCTTGCGCGATGATGGCATGACAGTACTTTTCGTCGAACATGATATGGATATGGTCAACGATGTTGCAGACTGGGTTGTTGTGATGGCAGAAGGTGCAGTTATCGCAGAGGGAACGCCGAATCAGATTTCTAATAACGAGAGAGTTGTCGAGGCATATCTCGGTCTACACCAAGGATCGTCTCTCTTGGACGAGGTGCAAATATGAGTTCGGTTCTCGATGTAAAAGAACTAGTAGCCGGTTATATCCCTGAAGTAAATATTTTGAATGGTTGCAACATCACCGTAAATCAAGGCGAATTCGTTGGAATCATCGGGCCAAATGGCGCCGGTAAGTCAACTGTGCTTAAAGCGATTTTGGGTGAATGTTCGGTTCGGGGTGGAGAAATCAAATTAAGCGAATTAAACATCATAGGCTTTAAAGCGCACGAATTAGTTGAGCGTGGTGTCGGCTATGTACCGCAAAATAGAAACGTATTCCCGAGTCTTACAGTCACCGAGAACCTCGAGATGGGCTGTTTTCTAAAACCGTCAGTTTTCAAGAATCGATTTGAATATGTTTCGACACTTTTCCCGCGTTTGCTTGAGCGCGCTTCGGTAAAGGCTGGTTCGCTTTCAGGTGGAGAACGTCAGATGGTCGCGATGGGACGAGCACTGATGATGGAGCCAAAACTATTGTTACTAGATGAGCCTTCGGCGGGGCTTTCACCTGTTCTGCAAGATGAAGTGTTTATTCAGTGCAAGAAGATCAACGCTGAAGGCATCGCAATTTTGATGGTTGAGCAAAATGCTCGCAGATGTTTGCAAGTCTCGAATCGTGCGTATGTTTTAGACCAAGGCAAGAATGCATACACGGGCACCGGCAAAGATCTTTTGACAGACCCGAACGTAATCAAGTTGTATCTCGGCACGCTTGCCAAATCAACTGGCGGCTGAAAATTTCAACCTTTATTGGTTGCTAGAAAATTTGTAAATCTTGTACAAATGAAAAGGCCCCGGGCTTTCGCCCGGGGCCTAAACATTTAGTCTTTAAGAATTATTGATTACTTACCAGCGTCAAAATTCTCGCCGAGTGCGTTACCAATGTTTCCGTCAACGCCATAGACCTTCTTCGCTTTTGGTCCAATACCGTTCTCCACCATTGTGCGGAGGATTCGTGAACCTTCATCGAATGTGATCAAGACGATTGCGTCTGGGTTAGCAGCAACAACTTCTCCGACTTCGGCATCAAATGTTGTTGCCTTAGGGTCGTAGATTTTCTTGCCTAATACTTTTACACCAGCTGCTGTAAGAACTTCTTCTACAACTGTTGCAAGTCCGGTGCCGTAAGCATCGTCAAGCGCCAAGATGTAAACAGACTGTGCTCCGTCAGCGACGATTACTTCTGCAAGAACTGCACCCTGGAGGTCATCCGGTGGTGCGTTACGGAAGAAGAGACCGTTGTCGGCGTATGAAGTCAACTTCGGCGATGTGTTCGCTGGGCTGAACTGAATAACACCTGCTGCAGTGATCTTGTCGATAACTGTGAGCGATACACCAGACGATGCTGCACCAATAATGGCGTCTGCACCTTCTGCGAGCAATCGATCTACTGTCACGCTGGCTGTGTCTGTTGAAGTGTCGCCGGAATCTCCTGCGCTGTATTCAACTGGCTTGCCAAGAACGCCGCCGGCCTTGTTTAGGTAATCAATTGCATACTCAACACCAGCGATCATTGGAGCGCCAAGGAATGCGAGGTTGCCAGTTTCTGGAAGGAGTCCACCAATTTTGAGAACACCATTGCCCTTACGAGCAACACCTGTCTTAGAAAGTGGCAAGACTGCAGATGCTGGTGCATTTGCAAGTTGGTATGTAGTAAGTGTGTCATCAAGACGATTGTCTGCACCGAATTGAAGGATGCCGTACGAAGCCTCAAGTGGCTCGCCGTTTCCGTTCAATGTGTTTGGACCAGAGAAACCGTCATAGTCGACGTCGCCCTTCGCTTTGATTGTTGCAATACAGTCAGCCCATGTGGCCGCTGTGCACTTAGTTCCATCTTTTGAAACAGCAACAAGTTGGTCAGCAAGTCCGCTGCCATCTGTTCCTGCGGCTTCTGCTGCAAGTGCAATCAACATCACAGCGTCAAATGATTCTGCTGTGTAGTTGAAGTCAACAAGTGCTTCGTTGCCTTTGCCTGTCCAGAATGCATTGACTGCATCTTTGAACTCTTGAGTCAACTCCACGAGTGGTGTTGTACCTTTCATTCCAGCCAACTCGCCGCCAGCTGCAGCAGGTGCAGCCGTCTCAGCAGTTGCTGTTGTATCTTCAGTTGCTGCATCGGAGCCGCCGCAAGCCGCAGCCAAAAGGCTGAGACCAACAACAAGCGCGCCGAAGCGTTGCGTTGTAGTTTTCTTCATTTATTTTTCTCCCCCTAGGAGTAGGACAGCAGGATGCTGGCCATTAGTTAGGAACTGTTAAGGGTATTGAACTTCATGTCCATTGGCAACTATTGACAGTTATAACAAATTAATTAAATGGGCTGGTTCGATGCGGCGGCCTTGGTCAGTCGGTCCCGGATCGCGTCACCCAAGCCACCTCTGCCAGGCATAACAGCCAAAACCGTATGAATACTGCGTTCATCGGCTTGACGCAATCTTGCATAAAGCTGATGAGCATAGAGCTTTAAATCATCTTGAAAATCCATAATTTCAACTGCCAGACCTTGCGCTGAAATCTCATTAAGGCGGTGCATCGCCTGTTGCAAACTATCTACGAGTTCAACTCGGCAGTTCGGCGCATAGTGCTTCTCGAGCATCCCGGGAGCCCGAGAGTCGCCATCAGAATACGCGATCTCTATCTTACCGATCTCTTCAATCTCAGATATTGATATCCCACCCGAACGTAATATCTGAGGTCGATTCGAAGTGCAGTCGATAATTGTTGACTCAACACCGATCTCACACGCGCCACCATCAAGCACGAGTGAAACTTCATCACCAAGATCATCCACCACATGCTTTGCACAAGTCGGACTCACTTTGCCAAATCGATTCGCTGAAGGAGCGACTAACCCGTCGTTGAGACTATTCAACAATGACAACGCAACTTTGTGATTCGGAATACGAATCGCAACCGTTTCGCGACCGCCAGTTATCTCATCGCAAACATTTTTAGATCGCATCAGTATCACGGTTAGCGGCCCCGGCCAAAAATGTTTGCACATATTTTCGGCATAAAGTGGAATATTCTTCGCCCATTTTTCAAGTTGCTGATAATCCGCAATGTGCAGAATCAGTGGATGATTTGTCGGTCGTGCCTTAACCTGAAAGATTTTTACGATTGCCTTCGGGTGTGAAGCCAACGCCGCAAGACCATAGACAGTTTCGGTTGGTAAACCGATCAGCAGATCATTGCGCAGATAATCTACCGCTAATTCAATTGATGCGTAGAGATTTCCATCCAAAATTTGGTCGACGCGATTTTGCATCAGATCAATCTTTGAAGAAATCAATCATCGCGTCAATGAACGAGCAATTATCTGTAGCAATCTTTTAAGAAATCAAGCATCGCGTCAATGAATGAGAAATTATCTGTAGACGCAAAGTGATCACAGTTTTTTAAGAGTTTGAATTTGGCATTTTTGAAGGACTGCACCAGCACATCGGCAGGCAGAACAAAATCGCGATCACCGACGAGTACCAAAACATCAGCCGTTATTGCCGATGCGTTTTCTTTTGTAAATACAGCACCGCGCGGTCGTTGCAAGACGGCCGTCAACGCCAATGGATCGTTATCGCTTTGGCGCGCATAGTTACCAAATTGACGTGCGAGAGTATTCTCAATTTCTGCAGTGCCATCGATCCCAGAGATAATCAACTCTGATTCTTTTGGATCGTGAGGCTCAAATATCTTGTCGCCGATACCGAGCAAGATCAATTTGCGAAACATACCAGGGTCGATAGTTGCAGCATGCAATAAAGCAATCGCCCCTAACGAAAAACCAACCGCGTCAATTTGAGAATCTTTCGCACTTTGGCGAATCGGCAAAGAAAGATCAGAGTAAGCAGTTGAATCGTGTGGCTTGTCGGCTTTTCCATGACCGAGTAAATCAATGCCGACAACATTGCGGCCTGTTTCTTGCAACAAAGTCTCAACACCCGACATTTGCCAGGTTCTCGCAAATGAGCCAGCCCAGCCATGAACCATTAGCACTGGGGGTAACGCAGTAGTTGTGAAACCAGTATTAACATCCATACGAGTAGCCTAAGGAGGCTTCAAAATGAGCCCAACACGAGGGGATCACCGATGCGTTTCTTAAACCAGTCGCCTGACTTCGATTTGACCTATAGCGATGTGTTCATGGTGCCAATCCTCTCTGCGGTGTCATCGCGTCTAAAAGTTGATTTAACAACACCCGACAAAATCGGCACAAAGATACCGCTAGTTGTGTCGAACATGACCGCAATTGCAGGGCGACGAATGGCAGAGACAGTTGCTCGTCGAGGTGGGATAGTTGTACTTCCGCAAGATATTCCACTTGACATTGTCGAAAATGTTGTCAAGTTCGTCAAATCAAGACACAGAGTTATTGACACGCCGATCACGATGCAACAAGACGGCACGGTTGGTGAGGCCTTGAGTTTGATTTATAAACGCAGCCACGGTGCTGTAATCGTTGTTGATGAAGATCAGCGACCCTACGGAATCTTCACCGAACACGATGCAGTTGGCTTCGATCGTTTTGCGCAGATTCGAAATGTTATGAGCCGAGAGATATTTACTCTTGATGAATCTCTATCTCCACAACAAATGTTTGAGCGCCTGACCGAAGCGCGTTTATCTGTAGCGCCAGTAGTCGATAAAAACGGCAGGTTACTCGGCGTAATCACTCGCAATGGCGCGCTACGCAGCACGATATATGAGCCAGCTGTAGACAAGAACGGGTGCCTGATGATTGCAGCAGCAGTTGGTGTCAACGCCGACCCTTCAACGCGAGCAAAAAATCTTGCTGCTATGGGTGTCGACGTGGTTGTTGTTGACACGGCTCACGGACATCAAGTTCGCATGCTTAACGTGATTGAAGAAGTACGACAAGTCGTTATCAATATTCCGCTCGTCGCCGGAAACGTTGTAACTTCCGAAGGTACGAAAGACATCATTAATGCCGGTGCTGACATTGTCAAAGTCGGCGTTGGACCAGGCGCGATGTGCACAACTCGAATGATGACGGGTGTCGGTCGTCCACAGTTTTCAGCAGTGCTTGAATGTTCACAAGCTGCCTCTGACTTAGGTAAAACTATTTGGGCAGACGGTGGAGTGCGATATCCGCGTGACGTCGCACTCGGCTTGGCCGCTGGTGCAGCCAACGTGATGTTTGGTTCTCTGCTCGCAGGCACCTACGAATCAGCAGCCGACACACTGCGCGATACAAATGGCCGTCTCTACAAAGAGAGTTTTGGGATGGCCTCTAACCGAGCAGTTCGAAATCGCACGCGCAGCGAAGGTGCGTTTGAGCGTGCACGAAAAGAACTATTCGAAGAAGGAATTAGTTCATCGCGGATGTACTTAGACCCGCAACGACCAAGCGTTGAAGACATCATCGATCAGATCATCTCAGGTGTTAGATCGAGTTGCACCTACGCAGGTGCTGCGAACATCTCAGAGTTTCAAGACCGTGCCATAATCGGGGTTCAAAGCGCGTCAGGTTACGACGAAGGTCGTGCGCAAGACACCAGTTGGTAGTGCTTATTTTTCTGATAATTTTTTCACGATGATAGTTGTCGCAATTGACGGCCCGGCTGGCGCAGGCAAATCGACGATCGCCAAGGCGTTGGCGGCAAAGTTACGAGTCAGATATCTTGATACTGGTGCGATGTATCGAGCAGTTACTTTTGCAGCAATGAATTCAGGTATTGACTTATCGAATCAAGATCTTGTCGCAGAGTTAGCGCGCGAATCAAAAATGCTTCTGACAGATGAGAGTGTTGTGATCAACGGGGTTGATGCAACATCTGCTATTCGTAGTTTTGAAGTTACCGCGGCGG
>JAPKZT010000225.1 GCA_026393655.1 Actinomycetota bacterium
ACTTCTGGGTGCTATTCCTTCAGGGCCCGTGATGGCAAAGGTTCCGAAGATTATTAAAGTCCCCGAGGGTGAAGCCTGGGTTTCAACAGAAAATCCACTAGGCGAAATGGGTTACTACGTCGTCTCTCGCGGCGATCTTGGACCGTTCAGAGTAAAAATTCGCTCAGCGAGTTTCAATAATATTTCAATCACGCCGTGGTTATTGCGCGGTGTTTATGTTCCTGACATCGTGACGATTCTTGCTTCTCTGTATTTTATTCTCGGCGACATCGACCGATGATCGCAATGTTGGCTGAAGTCCCATACTGGGGACAATCTTTATTGCGTGTGCTTGGCGGATTAGTTGCAGTGTTACTTCCAGCCGGAACAATTGTCTATGTCTTTTTATTCAAGATGATGTCATTTATGCAGAGTCGCCTCGGGCCAATGGAAGCCGGACCGTATGGTTCAATGCAACTTTTCGCTGAAGTTGGCAAATGGTTACAAAAAGAAGACATCGTGCCAGACCGCGCAGATGCTCGAATTTTTAAAATGGCGCCAATCATTGTTTTAGTTAGCACGTTTTTGCTAGTTGTTGTTGTGCCATTCGGCCCTGAGGCATGGTTTACAGATTTCGAAACCGGCGTGTTTTACGCACTTGCAGTTTCATCGATTTCGGTTCTCGGAATTCTGATTGCTGGCTGGTCAAGCGCCAATAAATATTCATTACTGGGCGGATTGCGTGCTGCCGGTCAGTTAATCGCCTACGAGTTGCCGATGGTGCTCGCAGTGATGGGTGTCGTCATTCAAGCAGGCACAATGAACCTGCAGAAAATTGTCGTTGCTCAAAACACCGGCTCAATGTTTGGTATCGACGCAATTGGTCACCCTTATGTGATTTCTCAATTTTTTGGTTTCATTATTTTCATGATTGCAATTCAGGCAGAACTCACGCAAGCACCGTTTGATATGCCGATTGCCGAAAGCGAACTCGTTTCTGGTTACATGACCGAATACTCGGGTTTTCGTTTCTTAATATTCTTCATCGGTGAATTCGCTACGGCTGGTGTTTTTGCGATGATCGCTTCAGTTTTGTTCCTTGGTGGTTGGGGAGTGCCGTTCATTTGGTTCGGTTGGACATCAATTGATGATGTTGCCAACTGGATGAACTTTGTTGGTCCGCTAATTATGTTCACGAAGATGATGTTGCTCGTGTTCTTCATCATGTGGATACGATTCAGTTATCCACGACTTCGCGAAGATCAATTGCAAAGGTTCGCGTGGAAGGGCTTGATCCCAGTTGCACTTATCAACATTATGGTTACAGCAATTCTAAAGGTGGTTTTTTAAGTGGCAAAAGTTCCCGGACTCGTTAAAGGACTCGGCGTTACTCTCGGCACGTTGTTTAAGACAACTGTCAACGGTTCGAACACCGTGCAGTATCCGCACGAAAAAGAAACTCCACCGATTCGCTCGCGTGGAGTTATTGCGTTGCACCAAGACAATTGCACTTCGTGCATGTTGTGCTCGCGCTCTTGTCCAGACTGGTGCATTTATATTGAAGCGCACAAAGAACTCGCACCACCGCGCCGCGAAGGTGGAAAACCTCGTCAAGTTAATTTGCTAGATCGTTTTGACATTGACTATGCACTATGCATGTACTGCGGGATTTGCGTTGAAGTTTGTCCGTTTGATGCGTTGTTCTGGAGCCCAGAGTACGAATACTCTGAGCCGAATATCTCAGATCTATTGCACGACAAAACGAAACTCAGTGAGTGGATGGAAACAGTCCCTGAAGCACCAGAACTCGAAGCTGGCGCAGACAAAAAGAAGAAATGAACATAAATTTGAAAGGCTTAGTAAGTAAATCGTGATCGCACAAAATATCGGCTTCTGGATTATCGCAATTGTGATGATCGTCGCCGCCTTGCGTGTTGTCACAACAAATAATGTCGTGCATGCGGCGCTTTGGCTGGTAGTCGTGCTCGCCGGCGCGGCCGCTCAGTACATTTTGTTGGCAGCCGAGTTCGTGGCTGTGACTCAGGTACTCGTATATATAGGTGCAGTGATGGTGTTGTTTCTTTTCGGCACGATGCTTACGCGAGCCAGAATCGGCGCAGAGTCTGACTTAAATAACAGTTACAAAAAGCTCGGTATTCCAGTTGCGCTGGTGATGCTCGCAGCCATGGGTTTGGCACTCGTTAGTTCGTTTGGTGATGAGAAACTGCCCCAGACTTCGACAGTTGTGTCAAGTCAAGAAATCTCCGATCAGATTTTCGGCCCATACTTGTTGCCATTCTGGGCACTTTCGTTTGTGCTTTTGGCGGCAGTCGTAGGCGCGATCGTTTTGGCGAGAAAGGACTGACCAGATGTTTGTCAATCAGTTCTTATTTTTAGCTGCAGTTTTATTTTGCATCGGCGTCTATGGCGTTGTCGCTCGAAAAAATGCCGTATTAATGCTGATGTCAATCGAATTGATATTAAATTCGGTGAACATCAACTTGTTGACGTTTGCTTTACGTAAC
>JAPKZT010000328.1 GCA_026393655.1 Actinomycetota bacterium
CTGCTGATGTTGTGCGTGGGCGAAAAGTGAAAGTGAAACGCGTGATGGTAGTGCCAGGAAGTCATGCCGTGAAATTGCAGGCGCAAGCCGAAGGTCTTGACAAGATTTTCATTGATGCCGGTATCGACTGGCGTGAACCTGGTTGCTCAATGTGTTTAGCAATGAACCCCGACAAACTTGCGCCTCAAGAACGTGCGGCCAGCACATCAAATCGCAATTTCGAAGGCCGGCAAGGACGTGGCGGTCGCACTCACTTGGTCTCACCTGCAGTTGCTGCTGCTACTGCAGTTGCTGGCCATTTTGCTGCTCCAGAAGATTTGTCATGAAAGCCGTGCGAGTAATTTCTGGTCGCGGTGTGCCGCTAAAGCGTAGCGATGTTGATACCGATCAAATTATTCCGGCCGAATGGTTGAAGCGCGTCGAGCGAACAGGTTTCGAAAAAGGTTTGTTTTCGACTTGGCGAGACGACCGAAATTTCGTGCTCAACGACGAGCGCTATGCTGGCGCATCAATTTTGGTTGCAGGTAAAAGTTTTGGTGTTGGGTCTTCACGCGAACACGCAGTTTGGGCGATTCAACAGGGCGGATTCAACGCGGTAATCGCCCCAAGTTTCAGCGACATCTTTCGCAACAACTGTGGCAAGAACGGCCTGATTGCTGTTGTTCTGAGTGAAGAAATAGTAAACAAACTTTGGCAGATTATCGAGAACGACTCGACGACCGAAATCACAGTTGACGTTGAGCGTCTCGTTGTTGAAGTTGCGAGCACTGGTCTTTGTGAGACTTTCGAGATGAACGCTGACACTCAAAATCGATTCTTAAACGGGCTTGACGATATCTCAATTTCTTTGCAACACAGCGACGAGATTTCGCGTTTTGAAACTAGCCGACCTGCTTGGTTTTAACTGGCAGCGATCGAACTCGTTAAGAACGAATTCAAATCAGCGAGTCGTTTATCGTTTGAGAAAACCTCGATCGGCGCCTGAGTCTCAAGTCGCAAACCGCGCTGAATAATTCGACAAGTCGTGTGCTGGTTGTATTCGGCAAGTGTTACTGCCCAACCGTCTTTGCCGGCTCGTGCCGTTCGGCCAGATCGATGCAGATACGTTTTTACTTCTAGGGGTGGCACATAGTGCACGACAATGCCGACATCATCGATGTCGATTCCACGCGCCGCGACATCTGTGCAGACCAAAATATTTAGTTCGCGTTGGGCAAACTTGCGTAATGAACGTTCGCGCGCACCTTGGGCCATGTCACCGTGCAATGCCGAAACCTTTTCGCCAAGTGCGGCAAGATCATCGGAAACTTTGTCGCACGCTCGTTTAGTGTCGCAGAAAACCACTGTTTGGCCACCTGCGCGGGCCATGGCAGCGATAACCCGATTTTTATCCATGTGATGAACACCAAGAAATAAGTGACGCATCGTGCCAACCGTGTCGGTCGGCGCATCAATGCTGACTTCTTTCGGAGACTTCATGTAACGCTTGACGAGGGTCGCAACTTGTCCGTCTAAAGTTGCCGAAAATAACATTGTCTGGTGAATTTTTGTGACGTGACGCAAAATCCACTCAACTTGTGGCATGAAACCCTCGTCGGCCATGCGGTCTGCCTCGTCAAGCACGATTACTTCAACATCACTTAGATCTGCCTCGTTTGATTTCAACAGATCAATCAATCGAAGCGGTGTGGCGATGACAATTTCGGCGCCGCGATTGAGTTGGTCAACTTGCTTGTCACGAGCTGCACCGCCGTACACAGCAAGCACCCGCACACCACAATGTTTGGCGATTGGTGCCAAGACATCGGTAACTTGCACAGCCAATTCACGCGTTGGCACAAGAACTAGACCTCGGGGTTTCTTAGCTAGTGCAGTTTGGGTTACGCGCTCAATCATCGGAACACCAAAGGCCAAAGTCTTGCCCGAGCCAGTTCGAGCACGACCGCATAAATCCTCTCCACTCAAGGCAACAGGTATCGCCTCGGTTTGAATTGCGAACGGAGCCGCAAAACCAGCCGCGGCTAAACCCGCGTCGACTCGCTCACTGACCCCGAGTTCGGCAAAACCTGTTGGCGTTGCAACTGCTTGGCGAGTATTCGAACTCGAGCCGATATTGCCACTGGCGTTCTCGGTTGACTCACCTGCCGGTCGCGGATTTTGCGGACGGTTCGGCGTGCGATTTGAAGATTGATTGGTCGGGCGAGGCGTGCCACGACGTGATTTGGGGTCAGACATCTGAACGCTCAGGCTACCAACGCGACCGTCGTCGTCTTGGTCGGAAGCGCGGACGCTGTTCGCTGACTCGTGAGTCAGTTTTGCCTGACCACTCAGACAGTAGACAAATGTTTAAGAGGTGTGTAGGGTCAAAAATCGTGTTTAACAAAACTTCCCCTGATGAGAATTATTTGAGCAATATCGCCGCACTTGACGAGCCGCTATTCACTGGTCGCAAAGGCATTGCATACGACTGGCAATCTTTACTCTTGCCATCAGAAATTGCATTTGATGCTTCACTTCACGCACTTCTAAACGCTGGCAAGGACGACTCCGCCACTCGATACGCGTGACCGCGCAAGCGCACCCAAATCGGGTGCTCGTTCTCGGCTGTGGTTCTGTTGCGCAAGCGGTAATCCCGCTGATGGTTCGCGACTTAAAACTTGATCCAAAATCAATTTCAATCGTTGACTTTGTCGATAATCGTCACCGCGTTTCGGACGTGTTGGCGATGGGGGTTAGCTACGAAATCGGCCAAGTGACTCGTGAAAATCTTGACAGTTTTTTGACAGAGCGTGTTGCAACTGGCGATATTTTGTTAGACCTCGCTTGGAACATTGACTGCACAACAATTCTTGAATGGTGTCGCATGCGCGGCGTGCGATATCTCAACACGTCGGTTGAATTGTGGAACCCATATGACAACATGGCGGCAACTCACCCACTTGAGCGCACTCTGTATGTACGACATCAACAAATTCGCAAAATGATTACGAAGTGGGGATCAAATAATGGACCGAGCGCAGTTGTCGAGCACGGCGCGAACCCTGGTTTAGTTTCTCATTTCGTCAAACAAGCACTGTTTGAAATTTCAAATAAAATTCTTGTTGACGGTCGTGCTGGTTCGCGACAAAGTGCTCTTGAGTCTGCGTTGGCCAGCGAGTCGTTTGATCGATTAGCGATGTTGACCGGCACGCGAGTGATTCACATCAGCGAACGTGATACACAAATTACTAACCAACCAAAACAAGTGAATGAATTTGTCAACACTTGGTCGGTTGAAGGTTTCTACGAAGAAGGAGTTGCGCCAGCCGAAATGGGTTGGGGTACTCATGAACGGTGGATGCCAGCCAACGCGCAAGTTCACGCCGATGACGGCCCGTGCAATCAGATTTGTCTAGCCCAACCTGGCATGGAGACATGGGTTCGCTCTTGGGTGCCGAGTGGTGAAATTCTCGGAATGATTATTCGCCACGGCGAGAGTTACACAATGAGTAATCACTTAACTGTTCGCGATGATTCTGGTAAAGCGATTTATCGTCCGACTGTTCATTATTCGTATTGCCCGTCGAACGAAGCAATCAATAGCGTGCTCGAATTGCGCATGCGCAACTGGCAGAAGCAACCAACCGAGCGGATCATGAATAATGAAATTATTTCAGGCCGCGATGAACTTGGCGTGTTGTTGCTCGGTCATGACTACACGGGTTGGTGGACAGGTACGCGATTGTCGATTGATGAAGCACGAACAATTACAACTGGGCAAAGTGCAACGACTCTGCAAGTTGCCGGCTCAGTGCTTGCTGCATTGAAGTGGATGATTGCCAGCCCGACCCAAGGTGTGCGCGTGCCAGACGAACTGCCATGGAAGTCAGTTCTTGCCGACGCACGACCATATCTTGGTGAGATTCATAGTGCCCCGACCGATTGGGACCCATTAAAGACCCGCAATGACTTGTTTCCTGGCTATGGCAATACGAGTCGCATTGACGCGACTGACCCGTGGCAGTTCAGGAACTTTCTCGCGCCAACGCCGAGTTAGCTGGCTGGCTAGTTCGCTAGCTAGTTGGTGTTGACTGGTTTTACAGGCACACTGAAATATCATGATTAACGGAAACGGACTACTACTTACGTAACGGCGCAGTCTCATATCACTGCAGCCGCACCCTCTGAGCCAAAAGGCCCAGGGGGTTTTCTTTTTACCAAAATTGATATGGGTAGCTAATTCGCAAGTTCAAGAAAATTTCAAACAGAAACGAGACACAAGATGCCACCGAAGCCAACTCAGCCACGCAAGATGCAATTTGAAAAATACTCGAGCTCGGTGCCACTTGTGCTTGCTGATCGCACTTGGCCGAACCGAATTATCGACAAGGCTCCGCTTTGGTGTTCTGTTGACTTGCGCGACGGCAATCAGGCTTTGATTGACCCGATGGATCCTGAGCGAAAATTGCGAATGTTCAAGACGCTCGTGAAAATGGGTTTCAAAGAAATTGAAGTTGGGTTTCCGTCTGCCAGCCAACCAGATTATGACTTTGTGCGATTGTTGATTGAGCAAGATTTGATTCCGCAAGACGTGACGATTCAAGTGCTTGTGCAGTGTCGCCGCGAATTGCTTGAGCGAACCTATGACTGCATTTCTGGTGCGCCACGAGCGATTATGCACTTTTACAACTCGGTGAACCCTTTACAGCGCCGTGTCGTGTTTGGTCTAGACAAAACTGGCGTTATTGAGATCGCGACAAGCGCTGCGAGAATTTGTCGTGAACTCGAAACAAAATTAACAGGCACTGAACTGCGTTACGAATATTCGCCTGAGAGTTTTACTTTGACAGAGCCAGAGTTTGCAGTTGAGATTTGCGAAGCAGTGATGCAAATCATCGAACCAACTGTCGAGCGCAAGATCGTTTTAAACTTGCCAGCAACTGTCGAGTGCTATTCGCCCAATGTTTACGGCGACGTGATCGAATGGTTCGGACGCAATGTACCCCGTCGCGACAAACTTGTGTTGTCGTTACACCCACACAACGATCGCGGTTGTGCGGTTGCGGCTGCTGAGTTTGGCGTGATGGCTGGTGCCGACCGTGTAGAAGGAACTTTATTCGGCAACGGTGAGCGAACTGGGAACGTTGACATCATTACTTTGGCGATGAATTTATTTACAAATGGCGTTGATCCTCAACTAGATATCACAGATATTGATGCCTTGCGTCGAGATGCTGAATATTGCAATCGTCTAGCAGTACCGGAGCGTCAACCATATGCGGGCGATCTTGTCTACACCGCGTTTTCGGGAAGCCATCAGGATGCCATTAAAAAAGGCCTCGATGCGCTGCCGAAAGATTACGACCAATGGGCTGTGCCATATTTGCCGATTGATCCAAAACATGTTGGTCGCACGTATGAGGCAGTGATTCGTGTGAACAGTCAGTCAGGCAAGGGCGGCGTTGCATATGTGATGCAAACCGAATATGGTTTTGCATTGCCGCGGCGATTGCAAGTTGAGTTTTCAAAAGCAATTCAACACATCACCGAAGACTCAGGCACAGAAATTTCGCCGGAGATAATGTGGGGTGCGTTTGAGAGCGAATATTTGTCTATCAAGTCAATGTTCAATCTTGAAAGCCACGAGATGCGCAGCGACTCAAAAGGCACAACGACAATTAGCGCACAGTTGTTAGTTAACGGATCGCCACGAACTTTGACTGGGCAAGGCAATGGTCCGATTGACGCATTTGTTCACGCGCTACGGACCGAGTTTAAAGTCGTGTTTGATGTCAAAGATTATGTTGAGCACGCTCTCAGTCAAGGCTCTGAGGCCGTAGCCGTTGCATACATCGAAGGCGCCAACGAACAAGGCGATTTGCGTTGGGGTGTTGGCACCGACCCAAGCACAATCACCGCATCATTACGTGCTGTGTTAAGTGCGTTTGAGCGTCAAGAAAATTTAGGTCTTTAAATACTTTAAGCATTTCTCAACTAGTCTCAGTTGAGTGAAAGTCAGCGTTAATTTTGACAACTGTGCGTCTACCGGCGCGTGCACGCAAATGTGCCCTGATGTTTTCGAACTACGCAACGACGGCTTTTTGTATATCTTGAACGAAAACCCGCCGGCCGAATTGCACGAATCAGTTATTTCTGCTGAAGAAATTTGCCCAACCGGGGCAATCACGATCGAACAATAATTCGCACGTGGGTTTTTATTCGCGACTAAACACTGCATGGGTTGCCAATGATTCAATGTTGTGCGTTGGTCTTGACCCAGATCTTGCAAGGTTCCCAGAGACTTTGCGAGGCGGAGTTCAAGAAATTGAGACTTTTTGTAAACGGATAATTGATGCGACTGGCGATTTAGTTTGTGCATTCAAACCACAGATCGCATACTTTGCCGCACATGGAGCGGAGAAGCAACTTGAAAACATTTGTGCGTACATTCGATTGCATTATCCCGATGTCGTCGTAATTCTTGATGCCAAGCGCGGCGACATAGGTGATACTGCAAAACTTTATGCACGTGAAGCCTTTGTCAGGTACGGCGCTGATGCCGTAACAGTAAACCCGTATTTAGGCACCGACAGTCTTGAGCCATTTTTGGCAACCCCCGACAAAGGCACGATTATTTTATGCCGCACATCAAATGCTGGCTCAAGCGAGTTTCAA
>JAPKZT010000156.1 GCA_026393655.1 Actinomycetota bacterium
GCAATGCCAAGCGGCTGGTCGTATCGAACTCGAATTTTAGAAACCGAATTGGTAATTGACACGACAGACAAAATTGCAATTGTGTTGCAAGATGAGTTCGAGAACTCATACACACTGCCAAATTAAACTAGCTAGCTAGCTAGCTATTCAAACGAGACAATATTGCCAAGTCGCGGATCAATCTGACCCGTGACGAGAGTCGAATAAACTTCGGCAACTTCTGTTGCGCCGTGGGCGTGCTGAATCGTCAGCCATTTTTCTGTGCCATCGATAAATACTGCGAGCGAATCATCAATGCGTCGGTTCAACTCTTCGCGACCCCACTCTTTGCTGCGCTTCGAAAGTTGCGACGGAGCAAAAAAGAATTCTGGTCGCGGCTCAGGGATGACTATGTTTGATCGTGTTGCACTCCAGTGAGTGGCACCAACACTGCACGAATACACCACTTTGGTTTTGAGTCGGGTGTGCACATCGGCGATGATCTGCGGATTACCGGCCATGTCAGCAACAGCTGACTGTACCTGTGTGTTGAGTGCATCAAGATTTTGATAGTCAATTATTTCGTCATATTCGCCGACATCTTTTACGAATGATAAATTTCGCGCTGAGGTTAGTCCTATAACTTTTACATCCGAGAAACGTTGTAAGCAGTTGGCAAGCGCAATCGATGTTTTGCTTGACGCACTAGTGACAATGATTTGTTGCGCGCCAAAGAAATTGTTTTCACGCAAATAATCCTCAAGTAAAAACGAGGTTGAAAAGAGACCGCGAAAAATCGCGTATCGATCGTCTTGCATATTCGCCTCTGCGCGAGTGAAATTTTTATAGGTTGATGCGTGCTTCGCGCGCCACTCGGCAATATCGGTAAAGCCATTACTCGACGGCTGCGCCTGCACAACATGATGATCGCCGAGGGGGAAGAACCCGAAGTAGCGACCGCCGACTTCAATGTCTTGGCAAGTTGATGCGGTAACAACGCCGAAACCCATCACCGGCAGGCGACCCCAATTTGCTTCAGTCGGAAAGAAACCCCAATAGTCGAGCATCTCGCCGCTGAATGCATAAGTGACATTGTTAGATGTCAGGGCTGCGCGTTCGAGGCGAAGCAACACGTGCCCGTCTGGCAATTGTTGTGGTGGATGCGTTTCGACGAGTCGAAACTGGCGAATATCGCGGCGGTCAATTTCTAGATGCATGGCTGTTCTCGGCATCTGACTGTAACGCAACATTTTCTGCATTTCTCACTAGCCGCGCGATTTGTTAGTGCCCCTCAAGCGTTATCGCACACATGAATGCGTGCTGCCTTCAACAAAAGTTCTTGATGAACTTGGCGAGGCGATTCGCACCAGCACAATGACCCCCTCCGACTGGGCAATGTTTGACGAACTTAGCCGAGACTGGTGGAGGGCACTTAATTCGATTGAAACCGAGATCAAGAACCTATTCTCTGGGTCTGATTTCAATATTGCGTCTCGGATGAAGAATTTCGGCACGCTAAGGGAGAAGTTGAGACGAACCACGCTTAAGTTGAGCGAAGTGCGAGACATCATCGGATGCAGAGTGGTGGTCCTTAACCAAAATGAAGATCAGGATCTGGTTGTTCGTCGAATCACTGAAAGTATTCAAACTGAAAAGTTCAAAATTATTGATCGAAGGATAAATTCGAATCACGGATATCGGGCCGTGCACATCGAGCTACGTATTGATCGCATCAGATTAGAGATTCAGGTACGAACACAACTTCAAGATTTGTGGGCATCAACAAGCGAAGCGTTTGGTGAACTTGTTGGTCGTGGAGTCCGTTATGGCAAAGAAATAGAGCTTGAGCGATTTTCGGCCCGTGAGCGAATTCTCATCTTGCAAATTGAAACTGGTTTAGCATCTGCCTCAAATAAAATTGGAGTAGCTTTAGCCAAAAATTACGAGCAGGATTCGACTGAAATTAGAGAAATCCATAGTGAACTCGGCGTTATTAATTCTCTTATAGCTAACACTGATTGGGGGTTACAATCGTGAGCATGATCGTGATTGTTCAGTATGCACGTCAACAAGGTCTGCTTTTGGGCATTGATCGGTTCACGGATGCTCAAAGCGATGAGGCGTGTGATCGATTGCATGAACTTGTGAAACCAAATACAGACGACAACGTCGAAATTGTGATGCTTAGCGCAGAGTCCGAAGATGTATTGTCTAAAACTCACGGTAAATACTTCTCTGAGAAGGCAATGCGTAACATTCGGGCCGAGCAAACGCCAGTTGTTTGAATCAAACTAGAAGCTTTGCCATCAACTATTTCGCTAAATAAGATACGTATATATGACTGAGAAGAGTGGTGATCGATCGGCGTTCTTTCCGGCGATTGAAAAGAAGTATGGCCAGCCGATGCCTTATTGGCATGGCGTTATGGCCGAACTAGCCGACCAAAAATACGCTGAGCAAATTGCATTTCTCAAAGAGAATCACGGGTTTAGTCAGGCTCATGCAAATGCGCTGGTGATGTTTTCGCGTGGATCAAAATCTTCAAAGCGTTTCAGTAATATCACTGACTATCTCGCGCCGCATGATGCAACGACGAAAAAGACAGTTCGTGCAATATTTAAGGCGATTACCGATGCAAACCCAAAGATGAAACTAGTAATCGCCTGGAATCAACCGATGCTCAAAATCGATGACAAATATATTTTCGGTGTGATGGCTGGCAAAAATCATATTCTGATCGCGCCATGGAACCCGAACGTGATTAAAAAGTTCGCGCCGAAACTTAAGAATTTCGAAGTGAATAAAAAAACAATTCGAGTGCCAAGCGATTGGAAAGTCGACGCAAAGTTATTGCAGGCAATGGTGAAAGAATGTTTGGCTCAATCGAATTAGACTTGCAATAATCAGTTCAAAAGAGGAGCCCCAGTGTCACGAGTTCAACTAGCACTCAATGTCAGCAACTTAGAAGAAGCAATCGAGTTCTACTCAAAGATGTTTAATACGAAGCCAGCGAAGGTCAAAGTGGGCTATGCAAACTTCGCAATTGTTGAGCCCCCGCTTAAATTGGTTCTAATTGAGACGCAACGTACGCAAGGTGTCGAATATCAGCACATCAATCATCTCGGAGTAGAAGTAGAAGATACCGAGCAAGTTGAGCAAGCAATAAACCGATTTTCAGATCTCGGGCTCGTCGACAAAATCGAGAAAAATGAGACTTGCTGCTACGCAGTGCAAAACAAGGTTTGGGTTAACAGCCCAGACGGTGCCCCATGGGAGTACTACACGGTTCTCGCCGATGCTCCGACTTTTCGTGCGAATATCCCCGTTAGCGCTGACGGAAACTGCTGCTCTTAGTTTTTGCTTTGCCAGTGATTAATTAATATTGAGGCGATGCGCAACATTCGCCGCGAGATTGACCAAATAAATTTTTAGAGTTGCTTGAGATGAAACGACTTGAGTTGCGTATATGGGTCGAAACCAAGATGCGATAGAGCGATACCTCGGCCGGTGTCTTTGACGCCAGTCCAAACGAGCATTGGGTCGACATAGTCGCATCGATTCATATATATGGTGCCGGTTTCGATCTGCTCGCCGATTCGCACAGCAGCAATCTCATCATTCGTCCACACCGAAGCGGTTAATCCATAAGGTGAATCGTTCATCAGCGAAATCGCCTCATTGTCTGAAGCAACGCGCATGATGCCAACAACCGGGCCAAACGATTCATCGCGCATCAAGCTCATCGAGTGATTGACATCTACGAGCACAGTTGGCCCAAGAAATGGTGTGCCGTCACGAGAGGTAGCAAAATAGTTTTCGCTAACTAACGCTCGTGCACCTTGGGCTTTAGCCTCGGCAACTTGCTTGCGAACAAAACTCGCCGCAGATGCGTTAACCATTGGCCCAAACGTCGTGTCTGGCTCGAGTGGATTACCTAATACATAAGACTGCGTCGCGGTAACGAAACCATCAACGAACTCGTCGTAGACATCTGTGTGCACATAAATTCGTTCGATTGCACAACACGATTGACCGCTGTTAAAAAATACTCCGTCAACATTTTCTGCAATTGAATATGGCAAATCAGCATCGGCGCGAACATATGACGGGTCTTTGCCACCAAGTTCGGTGCCGACGCCAATAAATCGTCCAGCCGCAGCGTGCTCAATTTGACGACCGCCATCGACTGAACCGGTGAACACAACAAAGTTGATTCGCGAATCGCCAATCATTTTTGCAACTGCACCATGTGACGCATGAACAAATTGAAAAACATCAGTTGGTAGGCCGGCTGCCGCAAATGCCACGAAAAGACGTTCGGCACAA